>VGRB01000261.1 GCA_016875475.1 Deltaproteobacteria bacterium | reverse complement strand
GTGCCCGCCGCCCCGCCTTCGGCCGTGCCCGCCGCCCCGCCTTCGGCCGTGCCCGCCGCCCCGCCTTCGGCCGTGCCCGCCGCCCCGCCTCCGGCCGCGCCCGCCGCCCCGCCTCCGGCCGCGCCCGCGGGTCCGCCGCGCGCGCCGGTGCTGTGGCACCTGCGCTTCACGAAGACGGGCCGCGCCGCGTGGCTGTCGCAGAAGGACATGGTCAAGCACCTCCCGCGCGTGCTGCGGCGGGCCGGGCTCCGGCTCGACGTGTCCCACGGGTTCCACCCGATGCCGCGCCTGTCCTACCGGCCGCCGCTCCCGGTCGGCTACCGCAGCGTCGGGGAGTGGGCGGACGCGGCCGTCCTCCTCGCCGAGGGGGAGACCGTGTCGCTTCCGGCGCTGAACGCGGCGAGCATCGACGGGATCGTGTTCCGGTCCGCGGAGCGCGCGGCCAGGCGCACGCGCCCCGGCGACACGTGGCGGCTCGCGTTCGCGTCGCCCCTGGCGCTCGCCGAGGCCGCGGCCCTGCTCGCGCCGCTTCCGGTCTCCGCGCTCGACGACCCCGACGCGGCAGGGCTGCTCGCCGGGTCCGCGCTCTGCGTCCTCGAGTGGCCGGTCGCGTCCCACCCCCCAGGCCGTCCCCACGAGGTCCTCTCGGCCGCGTTCGGTGTACCCTTCACACCGTGGGACTTCGTGCGCCTGCGCGAGGCGCCCGTTCCGGCGGAGGTTGCGCATGACCCGGACCCGGACCCGGCCCCGGCCCCGGCTCCCGGCGATCCTCTCGACGACGATCCTGGCGCTGGCGACGACGGCCTGCGCGGGGGGTGACGGCGGCGAGCCGTTCGTGCCTCCCGCGCCCGCCCGGCCGTGGGCGCAGGGCCCTGGTTGGGTGCCCGACGGCGGCATCGCGTCCAGGCACCCGGCCGCGTTCGCGCGCTTCTCGCGCTATTCGACGCACCTGACGGGGCCGGTCGAGGCGCGGCCCGACGCGGGTCACCGGGGCTCGTTCGGCACCGGGAACGGCCGCGTCTTCGGGTTCGTGGGGCTCGCGGACCCGCTCAACACCCTGCACAGCCTGACCGGCCCGACGTACGAGAAGCGGCCGCGCTTCTTCGGGGACTACGCGGTCCGGCTCGCGGGGGGGGCGTTCGCGGAGGAGCGCGCGGGCCGGAGTCTGGCCGCGCCAGTGCTGGTCACGCGGGGGGTGCGGGACGGCGTCGAGCTGGACACGGCGGACTTCGCGCCGTGGACGGACGACCTCGCGGCCCGCGCGTGCTTCGTGCGCGTCCTGACCGTGCGGAATCGCGGCCCGGCCGACGCGTCCGGGCTCGTCATCGAGGTGGTCGCGAACAACGCGGTCGAGTCGCCGGAGGCAGGGGTCCTGGTGGAGGCGGCCGGGACCCGCAAGCTCGCGACGCGGTTCGTCTCGGGCGGCGGCGCGACGGCGGCGGGCAGGGTGCTCTCGCTCCCGGTCCCGGCGCTCGCCGCCGGCGCGGAGCACGAGGCGGTGCTGGTCCACTGCGCCGCGGAAGGGGGCGTGCCCGCCGCGGCCGCGATCGACGCGCACGCGCTGCTCGACGAAACCGCGCAGCGCTACGCGGCCTGGGACGCGGGTCTCGTGCAGGTCGAGGTGCCCGACGCGATGGTCGCGGACTTCGTGGACGGCATGAAGATGACGCTGAAGGTCCAGACGAGCGCGCCGGGCGCGACCTGCCCGATGTCCGAGTACACGAAGACCTGGGCGCGCGACAACGTCGGGCCGGTCATGGCGATGCTCGACCTCGGCGGGCACGAGGACGTGCGCGGCCACCTCGACTACCTGTGGGCCGCGATACGGGAGAAGGGCGACCTCTCGAACGCCTACGACGCGGACCTCGACCCGGCCGCCGCACCCGCGGCCCCGGACTTCGACGCGCTCCCGGTCCTGTCGGGGCGCACCGCGGCCGAGACGCCGAGCTACATGGTCATCATGCACTCCCTGTACGACCGCGCGACCGGGGACCGGTCCGGGCTCGCGGAACGCTGGCCGCTCCTGCGTCGCTGCATGACGGCCCAGGGCTTCGGGCCGGATGGCCTGCTCCCGTTCTCGAACGACGAGACGTACCGCGCCGCGATGAACGCGGCCGCGGGGCTCGGGCTCGAGTACCCCCACGGCGACCTGACGTGGTCGGCCAACTCGTCCATGCTCTGGCTCGGGGCGTTCCGCGAGTACCGCCGGCTGGCCGGGGCCGCGGGCCGCGCGACGGACGCGGACGCGCTCGAGCAACTGCGCGCGGAGGTCGAGGCGTCCACGCTCGCGCGCTATCTCCTCCCTGACGGCTGCATCAGCCCGTTCGTGCACCGGGACACGCTCGCGCCCTCGCCGTTGCCGTTCGAGGACGTGGCGCTCCAGGTCACGTGGTCCGGGTGGAGGGACGGCGACGACGCGCTCGCGAGGTCCTCGCTGGAATGCCTGGTCAAGCGGCTCGGACGCGGGCCCGGCGTGATCCAGAGCCCGCTGCACGAGAGCTACGCCGACTTCCCGCTCCTCCCGGGCGCGACCGGGGTCTACACCGGCATGCTGCCCGGCTACACGCTCGCCGCAATGACCGAATGCGGCCACGGGGACGCGGAGGCCGCGTTCGAGGCGGTGCGGCGGTCGCTCGACTCGTCGGGGAACCTGAACGAGATGCACGTGTTCGACGACGGCGCGAGCCTGATGCTCGTCTATGACCCGGTCGGCGGCCAGGGCGACTACACGGCGCGCTTCCGGCCGTGGGAGGGGGGGATCGTGCTCGACGCGGTCCTGCGCTTCCTGGTCGGGTTCCGGCCGGACGTCGCGGCCCGCACGCTCTCCTTCCGCCCCCGCCTGCCCGAGGGCTGGCCGCGGATGGCGTGGCGCGGCCTGCGCGCGGGCGCGGACCGGTTCGACCTCGTGGTCGAGGCGGTGGCCGGAGGCACCCTCGTGACCGTCACGTCGCGCGGGACCTCGACGTGGGACGTGACCCTGCGCTGGGACGACGGTGACATCAGGGAGTCCGCCCCCCTTGCGCCCGGCGGATCCGCATCGTGGACCTTCGCTTCGCAATCCGGGCAGCAATCCGGGCAGTGATGGGGGGGACTGCCAGACTACGCAGGGAGCTGGGCGCCGCCGGCCGGGGCCGCGTCCGCGACCTCGTTGAACTTCGACTGGATGATCGCCATCCCGATCACCCCGAGGAACAGGATCAGGAGGAAAGCGACCGGGCCGGACATCGAGTTGTTCGTGACCTTGCCCACGCCCTGGGCCCACTTCCACATCCAGAAGATGTTCGCGATCGGGATGATCAGGAGCCAGGCGGTCGGGATGCCTGCCCCCTTCGTGTTCATCTCGCCCTTGGTCTTGACGTACCACACGAGGCCGTAGATCCCGAACGTGATCAGCGGGAGGAAGAACACGGCGATCGGGCTGCGCTTGTTCATGGTGCGACTCCTCATCCACCCCTTCTTGCGACCCCGGACCTTCCGGGTCTGCGACGGAGCATCGTCCTTCGGGGGAGCGCAGTCAAGCGCCCCCCGGCGCGTTCCTGGCGCGTTGTGCTACCCTTCGACCGATGGAGGTCGCACCCAAGCCCGGCGCCCGCCCGCTGACCGTGATCGAGGCGTCGCGCGGGATACGCGAGATCCTGGAGGCCACGTTCGCCCGGCTGTCGGTCCTGGGCGAGGTCACGGGCTACAGGGGTCGCCACGCCTCCGGGCACCACTACTTCTCGCTGTCGGAATCGGACCCGGCCGGCGGGACCGCGCGGCTGGACTGCGTGGTCTGGCGCTCGTCGCGGGCCGCGGCCGGGCTGGACCTGCGCGACGGGGCGCGCGTCGTCGTGACCGGCCGCGTGACCGGGTGGTCCGGGTCGTCCAGGTACCAGCTCGTCGCGGACCGCGTCGAGCGCTCCGGCGACGGGGACCTGCTGCGGCGGCTCGAGGAACTGAAGCGGAAGCTCGCGGAGGAGGGTCTGTTCGACGCGGCACGCAAGAGGCCGCTCCCGTTCCTGCCCCGGCGGATCGGCGTGGTGACCGCCGCACGGGGCGCCGCGGTCCGGGACATCGTGAGGACCGTGCTCGCGCGCTGGCCGTCCCGCATCCTGGTGGCGGACGTCCGCGTGCAGGGCGAGGGCGCGGCCGCCGAGGTCGCGGCCGGGATCGCGGCGCTGAACCGGGTGCCGGACGTGGACGTGATCATCGTGGGCCGCGGCGGCGGGTCCATGGAGGACCTGTGGGCCTTCAACGAGGAGATCGTCGTCCGGGCGGTCGCGGCGTCCTCGAAGCCCGTGGTGTCCGCGGTGGGCCACGAGTCGGACCACGTCCTGACCGACGACGCGGCCGACGCGCGCGCCGCCACGCCGACAGCCGCCGCCCAGCTCGTCGTGCCGTCGATCTCCGAGGTGCGGGAAGGGGTTGCGGACCTGCACGACCGTATGCGCGCGGCGCTCTCGCGGCGGGTCGAGACCGCGGGCCAGCGCCTCGACGACGCCGAGGCCCGGTTGAAGGCCGCTGGCGGGAGGGCGCTCGCGGAGCCGGGGAGGCGCCTGGAGGTCCTGTCCGCGCGCCTGGCCGCCGCGCACCCCGCGAGGCGCCTCGCCGAGGAGCGTCGCCGCCACGAGCACGCCGCGGCCCGGCTCGCCGCGGTTGCGTACAGGCTGCTCGACCGGCCGAGGTCATCGATCGAGAAGCTCGCGTTCCGGCTCGCCCCCCTCTCCCCGTTCGCGCCGCTCGACCGGGGATACGCCCTCGCCCGCACCCCGGACGGCCGGATCGTCCGCTCGCACGACCAGGTCTCGCGCGGCGACGCCGTGGACGTCCTGCTCGGCCGGGGCGCCCTGTCCTGCGAGGTGACGGGGACACGACGGGCGCACGACGGGATTCTGAGATGACCTCACCGGCTCGCGCGTGATCGGCGTTCCCAGAAGTCCTCGAAGCGCCCGCTGAGCTTGCAGCATCGGAGCGCGATGATCGCGTTGGCTCCGGCCACGGTCCAGTGCATGCCGGCACGCTTGAGGCGGGTGCCGATCGCGACCTTGCAGCCGGCTTCGACGACGCCGGAGGAGACGCACAAGCCCATCGCTCGGAACTCCGGGTAGCGCATGCGGTGGCGGTTGGTCGTGACGTAGTCCACGCATTTGCGCGCCTCGTCGTTGCCGTCAGCATGCACGCGGAGGGCATCGAGGATCGCGTCGACGTCGCCTTCGTCCAGTTCGTCGCGCCGTCGCTTGGCCCACTGCTCGCCAAGAGCGCTGCCCGCGCCGTAAATCGCCTTTGCCACGTCCCAGAGGTGACCCTTGGCGTGGAAGAGGTCGAGGATCTGGATTGCGTCAGGGTAGTCCTCGTCCGCGAGGTTCCAGATCCACTTGGCTCCGTCGGCGACGATCGCGCGGCGCACCGCCTGGTCGAAGCCGCGGCGGCACGCCTCACGCTCCACCCGTTGCGCGAAAGCGGAGGGTGTCTTGTCGGTGTCGCGGGTGGCGACGCTCTCGATCGCCGCGGAGTAGCTGACGGAGCCCTCGTCGCGCACGGGTATGCCTTCCTCGTCGCGCCCCTCGGCGGTCCAGAGCGTGACGAGCTTTACCTCCTTCGTCTTCGCGGTGCCGTCGGCCTGTTTCCCCTCCAGTCCCACGAGTTCCGCGGCCCGCATGGGGATCCCGGAGCCGTCGAGGCCCATGTACATCGTGGGGGCGGAGGGAGGCTCGGGCTCGACATCGGACCGTTCGTCTTCCGCTATCTCGCGCCCGAGGGCCTCGGCCGTCCGCTCGACCTGCTTGGCGCCAATCGTCACCCCGGCAAGCTCGGTCAGCAGTTCGTCCGACTCCTTGAAGCTGACCATCGCCGCTGTCAGACCCGCCATGCGTGTGACCGCGGGAGAAAGGGACGCGTCGTGGAGGCCGAGAGCCAAGTCACGCGGGTAGAAGCCGGCTTCGCACGCAGCGCAGTGGTAGTAGGCGCGCGCGAGCGTCATGTCGCCGAGGACTGTCGTGAAGGTCTTGCCAAAACGACCCGCGTAGCGAGCAGGCCCGCCGCATCGACGACATGGCAGCGTCGGCCCGCCGTGGTCCGACTCGTCGCCATTCAGCCGGCGTTCGACGGCACGCGCCGCAACGTGCAGCACGTTACGACGAGCCGCCGTCTCGATTGCCTCGAAGTCCAGCCGGTCGACGCTCCCGGGCCCTACGAGCGCCTCGATCTCGGCGATGGCCTCGGAGTCGAGGACCGCCTTGAGCCCCCCTTTTTGGCAGCCTCCTTGTCGGAGCCAGCCTCGGGGGCGGCCAGCAAGGCATCGCAGAGTTGCTCGTTCGTCTCGACCAACTCCCGGGCGAGCTTCCGAAACCGACGATGCTCGGCGACTTGCTCGCGCGTCCTCTCCACAGCGATCGACGGGATGACTCGGGTCTGCGTCTTCCCGGCGACCTCGCGAGTAAGCGACCAGCTTGGACCGTGGCCAGTCGAGCCCTCGCGCGCGCAGTGACACCCAGCCTTGCCGCATCTCCGGTATCGCTCGACCAGCGAGCCGGGCCGCAAGTCGCCCACCTCCCCCAGATGAGCCCTGATCTCATCCCGCCGCCTGCGAAGCTCGTTGACTCGGTCCGTCGAGTTGGGCACGGGCACCTCCATCTGCCAGCGGTAACCGCTGTCAGATGGTATCGCGCCCACTCTTCCTCGTCAACCTCCCTCAAAAGCGCGTCGTGCGCCCTCGGCGTGCGTTCCGCTTGACAGCGTCGCGAAGCGCGGCTACTGTATACGCCGGTTTTTTGAAAAGCTGCGGGAGTAACTCAGTGGTAGAGTGCAACCTTGCCAAGGTTGACGTCGCGGGTTCAAATCCCGTCTCCCGCTCTGAACAAGAACAAGACGTTACGCACTGTCCATCCCTGGGACCGCCCCCGGTCAGGGACGGTCCCAGGGACGGTCTGGCTCGGGGCATCGCCATCACGCCACCCTCACCAGCCGGACGGGTGGGCTCCAGATGACCTGCGTTTCCCGCGGTCCCTCGGACAGCCCGAGCACTACGGCATCGCGGGCGGCCGTGAGCGCGTCGGGTACCCGCGCGGCACGAAACGAGTCATCGGGTGCTGCGTTCCGGTGCTACATTCGCGGGGTGGGTTCGATCACCGTTCGTTCGGTCGAGGTGGCCGATGCCCCGCTTCCAGTTCTCGCTCCAGGCGTGGATGGACCCGACCGCGCCGGAGAGCGGCTTCCGCAACATCGGCGTGATGGTCTGGTCCGAGGGGACCCTCGACTACTACGCTGTCCGCGGCAACGAGGAACACGCCAGGGACATGAACGGACGCATCGCGGAAAGCCGCGCGCTCGGGCGCGAGATCCGGGAGTTCGTCGAGTACTTCCTCGAACAGCACGGGGGCTTCTACTACTCGATGGCGCGTCCGGAAGAGCTCGAGGCAGACTCGCCGCAGGACGCGGCACGGTGGGCCGGGGAACGGTGGGAACTGGACGGGGTGGTGCCGCCGGGGACGAAGGTGGACCCGGACGTCGTCCGTGACCTGCTGGCGGCGACCGAGTGCGGTGCCGATCTGGTCATCACCGGACAGAAGACGCGCGCGGTCGGGCGTGCCTTCGCCATGGGCTTCGGAGCGCTGGGCAAGACCGTCGTGTTTGCCTACCTGCCGTTCCCATATGACTTCTCCCCGTTCTCCCGCGCCAGGTTCTACGTGAAGCGGGTGGAGCGGTTCGAGGGCGGGTGGCAGATCCTGGGCAAGGACGCCTGGAACCCCGAGGCCGGGGATCTGGTCATCAGGGTGGTGCCCGTTGCGAATCCCCGGCTTCGTGAGGCCATCCTGAGGTTCAAGGCGAACCTTGATGATGATGAACGCGACGTGATCACCGATCGGCTCAAGGCGCTGACCGACCCGATGATTCCAGACCTCCTGACGTAGCCTCCTGCAACTGCGTGTAGCTCCAACAAACCCGTACTGCGGGGGTGCGAACCCAAACGTGTCCGGTTTTCTGGCCGGG
>VGRB01000260.1 GCA_016875475.1 Deltaproteobacteria bacterium | reverse complement strand
GGGGCGGCGTCGTGCGGCCGGAAGGTGACGCCCGCGCGCCCCGACAGCATGCGGTGCGCGGACGCGGCGCCTCCGCAGTAGCCGCACTCCCGCGTGCACCCTCGCCCGATCGCGAGGTAGAAGTCGCTCCCCGCGAAGTAGTCTCCGGGATCCCGGGCGGAGGCGTCGAAGTAGTAGTACGGCTGGCGCGCGTCGTCCGGGCGCCGGAGGACCGTCGTGTCCGCGAACGTCAGCCCGGCGAAGAACCGCTCGTCCGCCACGAAGCCGATCGGGTTCTGCACGACCCCGGAGCGGCTCCGGTACGTAAGGTTCGGCACGTCGGCGATGCTCCCGCCGCGCTCGAGCGCGGTCGCGAGCGCCGCGAGAGGCCCCTCGCCCTCGCCCCGGATCACGAAATCCAGGTCCGCCGACGCCGCCAGCAGCTCGGACGCGAACGCCGAGGCGGTCAGGCCGCCGGCCACGACATAGACGCCCGGGCAGCGACGCTTCAGCTCGGCGGCGGTCCGGAGCGAGTCGTGGAGCTGGTGGTGCCAGTGGATGGACAGCCCGATCAGCGGCCAGCCCTCGCGGCGGACGACCCGGTCCAGCCGGAACGTCGGGTCGCGCGCGCGCTCGACGCCGACGTGCAGGATCGACGGCTCGTGGCCGACCCGCCGCAGGTGCGCTGAGATCCCGTACAGGCCCATGGCGGGGATGTTCACGAAGATCGAGTCGATCCCCCCCGGCCCGCGCGTGAAGCGCGGGACGTGGACCAGCAGGATCCGCATCGGGCCTCCGAACTCGTGGCGACGGACCGCCCACGGGGAACGGGCGCCCGGCCACCGGCGGATGGAGTATACCCAAAACGGCGGTCTGCGGCTGCGTCAAACGGGCGCGAACAGGGACCGCCCCAGGCGCTTCAGCGCCGCGCCGAGCACGACGAACACCCGGAGCTTCTCCTCCGAGTCGAGCGGCGTGTCGGGGTCGTGCCGCAGGGCGACGTCGTCGAGCCGCAGGTACGCGGGCTCGGCCGGGTCGTTCGGCCGGACGCGGACGCGGACCGTCTCGTCGCCCCGCCGGAGCACGATCAGCAGCTCCTCGACCGCGCCGCCCTTCCCGACCGCCTCGACGGCCTCGTGGACGAAGCCGCGCAGCGGTCGCGACGGGTGCGCCGCCATCGCGTCGAGGACCCGTGCGGCCTTCCCGACCCCCGCGGGCACGCCGGGTGCGCCCCCCCCCGTTGCGGCCCCGGCAGTGGCCCCCGGGGACGTCGCCGCGGGCTCCGGGAACGCCGCCAGGTACCGCGTCCAGAAGCCGGCCCCGACCACCCCGTCCGGCCCGACCAGGAAGGCGTCCAGCTCGAACCGCGCCATGGGCCCGCCGAGCTTGTCGTCCGCGAGCGAGAACTCGAGCACGCCCGGCGTGCAGGCGAGCGAGTCCGCGAACCGGGGGCGGGGGCTCCGCCCGTCCGACGTTCGCGACGCGACGAGCCGCCACCCGGTCCCGCCGGCCCCGGGCGCGGCGAGCAGCGCGAAGTCCCCGGGAAGGAACAGGAATCGCAGCACGTGCAGCCCGCCCCAGGCCCGCCGGTCCCCGCCGCCGTCCTCCGAATGGACCGCCGCGAAGCGATCCAGCCACGGGGCGGCCGCCGGGTCCGCCAGGAGCCGCTCGATCCCGGCCGCGGTCGCGGCACAGGCGGCCGAGCACGGGACGTGCGCAGCCAGGAAGCCGTGGAACGGGGCCACGGCGCCCGCGCCCGCGTACCGCGAAAGACGCAGCCACTCCGGGCCGCCGCGGAACGCAGTCGAGTCGCGCAGCCAGGCGGCCACGCAGCACGGCGGATACCCGAGGAGCGCCCCGAGCCGCCCTTCGGCGTCCGCCCCGCCGGCCCCGGCGGCGACCGCGGCGGCGAGGTCCGCCGCCTCCGCGACGAGCGCAGGATCGCGCCCGGCGACCAGTGCCGTCGCGCCGGCGAGCCCCGCCGCCCGAACCGCGATCCCGGGCATCCTCTCCGCCAGGCCGGCCGCCCCGCGCTCCGCGGCCGCAGCCCCGCCGAGCCCATCGAGCAGCGCGACGGGCTTGGCGCCGCACGCGAGGCCCGCCAGGTCGATCGCGCAGGATGCCCAGAGGGCCAGCGCGTCGTCCGCCCCGGGCCCGCGGCCGGGAAGGAACCTCGGCGCCTCGGGCGCGGGCGGCGGCAGCACGGCCTCGGGCCGCCACGCGACCTCGGCGGGCAGCAGGTCCTCCGGCACGCCGGCCACGATCGCTGACGCGAGGCGCGCAGCGCGCAGGGTGACCCGGGTCACCTCGGCGACGACCCCGGGCGGGCCGTCTTCGGGCGCGGCGACCACCTCCAGGCGGCCCGCGGGCCCGGGCGGGTGGCGCCGGGCGCGGACCTCGAGGCGCTCGGCCCCGCGCGCGAGAGTCAGCTCGAGGGCCCCGTCCTCGGGCCAGCCCGAGTCCGCACTCGTCGCGGCGCACGAGAAGCCGCCAAGCGGGCGGCCGGGTACCGAGGCGAGCCGGTCCAGCGCGGCGCGCGCGTTGCGGGACATCACGACGCCGCGGTCCGGCGGGGGCGGGCCGGGCTCCGGCGCGGCGTCCCACCCCGGCGTGCGGAGGAGGTCGCAACCCGGCGCCACGCGGCGCAGCGCCTCGTGGATGTCCGAGCCGGTGTGGCGGCAGAACAGCGCGGCCTGCGGGTGGCCGGCCAGCCACTCGGCCGCGGCCACCATGTCGCGAACCGGGAACGTGTCGCTGTGCGTCACGTAGCTCATGCCCGGCGAGCACGCGCGCGCGCCGTGCCTCCGCGCCATGCGGGCGAACGACGATCCCGCGGGCAGGATGGTCCAGAAGACGATCACCTCGCGGAGCAGGCCCTGCCGTGCGAGCCCGGCCAGGAAGTCGGCGGACTTCTTGAACCATTCGAGCGTGTCGCCCGGGATCCCGAGCATAACGTACGCCGACACCGGGATCGCGGAGGACGCCAGCTCGAGCGCGCGGGCGAACCGCCGCTCGTCGATCGGCCCGCGGCCCATCATCGCGAGCGCGGCGGGGTTCAGGGACTCGAAGCCGAAATGGCCGTACTCGGTGTTGATCCCCGCGAGCAGCGGGACGTGGTGCGGCTGCATGTCCGTGTAGTGGAGGAAGTACGACAGCCTCATCGACCGGTCCGGGTCCGCCTCGGCGATCGCGGAGGCGACCTCGGCCACGTGCCCGTCCGTCACGTTCAGGGCGGAGTCGAAGACCCAGGCGGTGCCGTGCAGCGAGGCGTTCGAGCGCATCAGGCGCAGCTCGTCCACCATGCGGGCACGCGGGGCGACGCGAAGCCCCCACTGCTGCCGCCAGGAACAGTGCGTGCACCTGTGGACGCAGCCGCGCGTGAACAGGACGAAGTCGATCTCGCACGGCGGGACCAGGCCGGTCACGTAGGGCGACACGAGGTCCGCCATGGGCAGCGGCGGCCGGGCCGCCTCCTCGTGCACGGCGCCGTCCGCGTCGCGCCACGCGACCCCCGCCACGCCGGACAGGTCCCGCCAGTCGCGCCGGCGGACGAGGTCCAGCATCGCGGCCTCGCCTTCGCCGAGCACGACCACGTCGATCGGCGACCCGGGCGCGAGGAGGTCCGTCCAGGTGGCGGTCGCGCTCGGGCCGCCGGCGACGACACGGACCCGCGGGTCGCGCGCGCGCACCTTCCGCGCGAGGTCCACCTGGTAGTCCATGTCCCACGAGAAGCAGGACAGCCCGACGGCGTCCGGGGCCGCCTCCGCGACGCGGGCCGCGAGCCGGTCCGTCGCCTCCGGCGTGACGTCCCACGAACTGTAGGTGAGGGTGCGCACCTCGCACCGGTCGCGCACGTCGGGGAACGACAGCAGGTACGCCTGGATGGAGGACAGGCCCGCGTGCGGGTGGATCACCCGGCCCCGCGTGGCCCCGATCAGCAGCAGGCGCTCCGGTCCGTCCGTGCCCAAACCGCCCTCCGGCGACCAGCGGCATCGTAGAGGTCGTGGAGCCGCGCCGTCAAGCGGCGGGGCGCCGGCGAAGCGCCGGACGGCGGCGGGGCGCCGGCTGCTTGCCACGGAGCCCACGAACGCGGGACAATCACCGGGGCAAGGCGGGGGTTCCCGATGAGGTATTCATCCAGGCGGCCGACGAGCGCGCACCTCCTCGCGGTCCTCATCGCGGTGCCGGCATGCACTCCCCCGGCCACCACCATCCACACGGGAGAGGACGCGAACGAGGATGCGACCGGCCCGTTCGGCGTGAAGATCGAGGCCCCCGTGAAGGACTCGGTCGTCGGGGGGACGATCGAGGTCCGCGCGGTGGTCACGAACCCGCCGGGCGGCCCGGCCACGCGCGTCACCTTCCAGATCGAGAACACGACTGCACCCGGCACGTCCGCCGAGATCGATGGCGCGGTGCCTTCGGACGGGCGAGTCTCGGCGACGCTCGACACCACCAAGGCGCCCGACGGCAAGCGGCGCCTGCGCGTGGCCGTGGTCACCCCCACGCTCACCGCCTCCACGATCGTGGAGGTCCTGATCGACAACCTGCCGCCGGAGGTGGCGCCGCTCGACCCGACGCCGCCGAACGGCTCGAAGTTCCTGGGGGACCTCCCGCTCCGGTTCGAGGCGACGGACAAGGCGACGGGCGTGGCGAGCCTCGCGGTGACCGCGGGCGGCGTGAAGCAGTGGGCCTGGGACGCGGCGGGCAAGCCGAGGCCCAAGGTGGACACGGACGACGAGACGGCGAACAAGGTGCCGCCGATCGAGCTGGACACGACCGGCTGGGTCAACAAGGACGTCGAGGTGATGGTCGTCGCGACGGACGCGGCCGGGCACGAGTCGGCCCCGCTCGTGCTGCACCTTCGGTACGTGTGCACGCCGACGTTCGTGGGCGGCACCACGAGCTGGCCCCCCGGCGCGAAGGTCCACTCGATCGCGCGGGTGCGCCTCAAGGATCCGGACGCCCCGATCGAGGCGCTCGCCGCCGCGACCGAGGCCGGCGTGAGGGTCCTCGCGGCAAGCTCCAACATCCGGAAGGCCCGCGTGGTCTCGAAGGTGACCGAGGCGACCGGCGTGACGCAGGTCGAGGTCGCGGACATGAACGGCGACGGCCTCGAGGACATCGTGACGCTCGGGAGGGCCGGGCAGGAGGTCACGGTCGGGATCCACTACCAGGACAAGGGGGCCTTCAAGCCCGTACCCGACGCCACCGTCAAGCTCACGGAGCCGGCCAACGTCTCGCGCCTCGCCGTCGGGCGCCTGAACGGCGATCCCTGGCCGGACGTGGTCATCCTGCGCGACGTGGACGAGGAGTCGCTCGGGGTCTCCTTCTCGCTCGGGGACGGGAGCCCCGCCTGGTCGCCGTTCGTGTTCTACGGCGGCGTGCCGTGGGCGAACCTCGTCACGGTCGGCCAGTTCTCCGAGGACGACCTGAACGACGTCCTGGTGGCCCGCGCGAACACCAACACCATGACGCTCTACCGGTGGGACGCGCAGGGCAAGCTGGTTGGCGGCGTGAACACGACCGTGGGCGGGGGCCCGGACTTCTCGTTCCAGATGTGCGGGATGTTCGCCGCGCCGCTCATCTCGGGGAGCGAGGCGTCGACCGCCGTGGTCGGCGACTCCGGGAAGAACTCCGTGTTCCTTGCCTGGTACAGGCGGGCAAGGGCGGCGAGGTGCAGGCCGGGGACGGCTTCGGCACGGGGTTGAAGCCGGTGCAGATGGCGGGAGGGGACATCGACGAGGACGGGAACTACGACGTCGCGGTCTACTGCGAGAACTCCGCGATGGTCACGGTCTACTGGGGGGACGGCGCCGGGTCGCTCGCGTACGGCCCGAGCATGGCGTCGGGCGGCCCGGCGCGGGACGTCGCGCTGGCGGACTGGAACGGGGACGGGCACCTCGACGTCGTCACGGTGACCCAGGAGGGGTACGGCCTCGACGTCATGCTGTACGAGCCGGAGCGCCGATTCGTGGCCCGGCCGATGGTCGTGGCGGTCGGGAGCGACCTCGCGGCCGGCCGGTTCGTCGCGCCCGGGCCGGGGCAGCCGAAGGGGCTGCTCGACCTCGCGGTGCTCGCCGGGGCGGGCGCACGGCTCTACGTCGCGGACCCGGGCTGGAAGGTCCCGATGGGCGAGGGCAAGGCAATCACCATGTGGGAGGGCGACCAGGCCCCGAGCGGCCACCGGCTCGCCGTGGGCGACATCGACGGCAACGGGTACGACGACCTTGTGATGACGACGTTCCTGCTGCCGGTCCCGAGCGACCGGCGGTCGATGTCGTACGTCCTGCTGGACTCCTCGGACCCGAAGGGCTCTGCGTCAAACTCGCTCTACCTGAACGCCGGACCCGCGCCGTTCCTGGCGCAGTTCGCCGACGTGGACGGCAAGCTCCTGGACGACCTCGTGGTCGTGAACCGGGACCCCGGGGGGCCCGGCATACCGCCGCAGACCGTGGTGTCGGTGTTCCCCAGCGCGGGCACTCGCCTGGCCGAGGCGGGGTCCGGGGTCGCCGCGTGGGGCGAGCGCGGCGCGACGGACATCGCAACCGGCGACCTGGACGGGAAGAAGGGGATCGAGGCGGTGATCTCGAACAAGAACTCGAACGACTTCACCGTGGTCGGCGTGTCGCCCGCCGGGAACCCCGACCCCAAGCACTGGGCCGCGGGCCTCGCGCCGTCCGGCATGGCCGTGGCGGACCTCGACGAGCCCGGGGCGCACGGGGGGCTGCCGGACGTCATCACGCTGCTCGACACGAACCTCGCGGTCTCGTACGGCTACATGGACGGTGGCGAGCTGAAGTTCGAGCCGCCGGTCTATATCGACCCCGGCCCGAAGTGCGCGGACCCGGTCGCGCTGGTCTCGACGGACATGAACGGAGACGGCCTGTCCGATCTCGTGGTGGTGAACCGCAGCAAGGGCACGGTCGCGATCCTCGTGAACCTCGCGGGCCGCAACTACAGCCCGCCGTTCCTCTACTTCACCGGCGTCGGGCCGACCGCGGTCATCGCCGCGGACCTGACCGGCGACCACTGCACGGACCTCGCCACGCTGGATTCCGCCGGGAAGACCGTGACGTTCTTCAGGAACGCTTATCCGGGGTGCGACAAGCCGTAGGGGGGCAAGCCCCCCGCGGGCGGGGGGGCTACCCGGGCGTCAACGCGTGCGCCAGCTCGGGGTACGGCAGGAACGGCCGCTGGAAGAGCTGCATCACGGTCTCGTCCGCGATGAAGCGTCCGCGCGGGGTCAGGCGGATGGTCGTGTCGTCCTCGACCAGCAGGCCGAGGTCGCGGAGCCGAGCGATCTCGGGGGCGAAGCGCTCGCCCGCGTCGAACCCGAGCCGGGCCTTGAAGCGCTCCTTGCGGACCCGGTCGTTCTTGAGCGGCGAGATCAGGCTGCGCCGGGCGTCGGTCTCGACGTCGCGGTGCAGGCCGCGGTCCACCGGCACCCTGCCCTCCTCGACCCGAGCGGCCCACGCGTCGATGTCCGCGATGTTCAACAGGAACGTGCGGCCGTGGTTCGACCAGGACGAGGCGCCGAGCCCGATCACGTCGGCAAGGTCGCAGCAGTAGTCCCACATGTACTGGGTGACGTGCTCCCGCGCGGTCGCGAAGATGCGCGTGAAGTGCTCCTGGCGGCCGCTCGCGATCGAGCGCACCACGCCGAGGGCCTTCATCCGGCGGACCGTGTGGAGGTCCGCGAAGCGGTCGCGGTCGCCGCGGAACTGGTCGAGCACCTTGCCCTGCATGTCGCCGTGGCGCTCGATCCGGAGGCGGTAGAGCTGCCACGCGTCCGCGCCGGACGCGACCGCGGTGTCGAGCGAGCGGAGCCAGTCCTCGATCGTCTGGTCCTTGCAGCCGTAGATCAGGTCGATGCTGACGCTTCCGATGCCGGCGCGACGAACCGCCTCGATGGACGCACGGGCCTCGGCGCCGTCGTGCGAGCGGCCCATCCCGCGCAGCACGTGGTCCTCGAAGCTCTGGACGCCGATGCTGATGCGGTCGATGCCCC
>VGRB01000259.1 GCA_016875475.1 Deltaproteobacteria bacterium | reverse complement strand
GGGTCGATCCGGCTCCTGGTGCTCCGCGCCGAGGACGCGCTGCTCGCGGGCCGCAGCCCCGCCGAGCCGGCCCGCGAGGCTGCCGAGTGGTGGGAGGCTGATCCGGCCCCGTTCTTCCGGCTCGTCGAGCACATGGCCTGGGAAGGATCCCCGGACCTGATGCCCGTGCTCGCGACCGCGGTCCACGACGACGATGACGAGGATTGGGACGACGACGATGACGACGACGGGGACGGCGACGGCGGCGACGGCGGCGACGGCGACTTCGACGACGACGATGACGACGACTGGGACGAGGAGGACGCCCTCGACGGCGAGGACCTCGACGACCTGGTGGAGGAGTCCGCGGGCGACGATGACGACGAGGAGTACGAGTACTGCGGGTGCGGCGAGCACGGGGAGATCGATGACTGGCACGCCCGCCTGTTGCCGATGTTCTCGGGCCTCCTGGCGCTCGACGCGGTGAAGCGCGGTCGCCTCGACGAGGTCCGCGCGGGCCTCGTGCAGGCCGGCGTCGGCGAAACCGCGACCGCGGTGACGGAAGGCCTCGTGCGGATGGCCGGACTCGCGCCCGAGGACGTCCGGGCGGGGGCCCTGCGGAAGGCCGAGGGCGAGGACCTCGCCAGGGCGCTCGTGGACCTGATGTACGACTTCGCCCGATACCTGCGCGATGCGCACGCGTGGCCGGCGCCCCGCGCGATGCTCGCGGCGCAGCGGATCACCGAGCTGGTGCTGTTCCGCGGCGACGAGGTCGCGGGCCGCGGCGCCGACCGTCCCTGGTGCTTCGACCCGTCCGACGCTGCCGAGGCGGTCCGGGCCGCGGCCGCCGACGGCTTCCCGCACTCGTCCGCCGCGCTCGCCGCGGGCCTGCCGCTCTGGGAGGACTTCCTGGGCGCCACGAAGCTGGTGAAGCCCGCCGACGCCCGCGCCCGCGCCGCCGCGGTCCGCGCGGCCCTCGGTTCATGACCCCCTACGACTCCCGGGACCTGCGCTTCGGGCGATGGACGATCGACAGCAGCACGAGCGGCACCAGGATGGAGAGGGCAGGGCCGACGACCGCGCCGGGACCGCGCCCGGCGCCCGCGACGCAGCCGTCCCCGCCGCCCGTCCCCCCCGCATCGGCGTGGTCGGCAGGCAGGAAGTCCGGCGGGCACCACGGGCACGACGAGTCGCCCGCGTCCGCAGGCGCCGGGGCGTCGGGCAGGGGCTCCGGCACGGGCGTCGGGGCGTAGATCGTGCAAAGCCCCTCCACGTCGTCCTCGGCCAGCGTCCGCTTCTCGACGTCCCCCGCGGGCGCCTTGAAGTACATGGTCGCCTCGAAGTCCTGGGAATGGTCCAGGCCGAGGGCGTGGCCCAGTTCGTGCGTCACCGTGTTCTCGACGTCGGTCTCGACGTCGATGTCGCCCGCGGAAAACGGGTAGGCCCAGTCGGCCAGCTCGATGTCGAACTTGTCCGCGATCCCGGTCCCGACCTCGTAGTAGAGCGTGGTCAGCGCGATCGCGTTCTCCGAGTGCCGGCGCCGCCACTCGGCCATGTCGTCCCACCAGATCACGAGGTTCCGTGCGGTCTCCGGGGTCTTCGACGACGGCTCCCCAGGCAGGTATCCAGTGGACGTCCCCATGTAGCGGAGCACCGGGTGAACGCACTCCCGGACCGCGTTCCAGGTCTCGATCGACCGCTTCGACGCGTCGATTTCGCCTTCCCCGGCCACGTCCTCCGTGCCGCGGGCGTCCACCCACACCGGCACCTCGGCCTCGTACCAGCGGATGAAGTTGCCGGACGGCCTGTCCACGTAGCCGCTCCAGCCGCCGAGGACCGGCAGGAAGGCGAGGACTGCGGCAGTGTGGAAGCGCCTCATCGGCCGCGGACTCTACACCGGTTCGCCCGGGGCGTCGAGTCCGCGACCTTCCCTGATCCACGCCATCCGGGCAGGCGCCTCCCGCGTTGCTTTCGCCGCCCACCCGGGCTTATATTCCGCGCCGGGTTCGGCGGCACGCTCCCGTCGCGCTCCGGAGGGCCTCGATGTTCGGTTTCCTGGTTTCCCGCATGCTCCCCGTCGTCCCGAAGTCCGTCGTCCGGAAGGTCGCGAAGCGGTACGTGGCCGGGGAGGACCTCGCGGCCGCCGTCTCGACCGTGAAGGCGCTGAACGCACGCGGGTGGGAGGCGACCCTCGACATCCTCGGCGAGGACGCCCGCGACGACGCCGCGGCCGACGGGACCGTGGCCGGGTACGTCCGGGTCCTCGACACGATCGCCGCCGAGGGCCTGGAGTCCAACATCAGCGTCAAGCTGACGCACCTCGGGATGCGGCTGGACCCGGCGCGCGCCGAGGAGCGGCTGGCCGGGATCGTCTCGCACGCCGCCGGTCTCGGCGGCTTCGTCTGCATGGACATGGAGGACTCGAGCCTCACCGATGCCACGCTCGCGATGCACGCCCGCATGCGCGAGCGGTTCGGGCGCCACGTCGGCACCGTGCTCCAGGCCTACCTCCGGCGCACGCGCGACGACGCCGCCTCGCTCGCGGCCGCCGGGGCCAACCTGCGGATCTGCAAGGGGATCTATCGCGAGCCGCGCGCCATCGCGTTCAAGCGCCGCGAGGAGATCCGAGCCTCGTTCCTCGCGTCGGTCGAGTCCATGCTCCGGGCGCCCGGCGCCTACGTCGGCGTCGCGACCCACGACCGCAAGCTCGTCGCGCGGGTGCTCGACCTCGCGGCCCGTCTCGGCGCGCCGCCGGACCGCTTCGAGTTCCAGGCCCTCCTCGGCGTCCCCGTCGAGGACATGCTCGAAGACCTCGCGAAGCGCGGCCACCGCGTGCGGATCTACGTCCCGTTCGGAGAGGAATGGTACCCTTACTCCACGCGGCGCCTGAAGGAGAACCCGAAGCTGGCGACCTACGTGGTGCGCCAGATGCTCGGGATGGGGGCGGGCTGAGCCGATACGCCGCGCCCGTCACCGCGCCCCGGAGGCTTCGGATGACCACCGACTTCCTGGTCCTCGGCAGCGGGCTCGGGGGGCTCGCGTTCGCGCTCGAGGCGGCCGAGGCCGGCCGGGTCGTCGTCGCGACCAAGCGCGACGCGAACGAGTCGAACACCCGCTACGCCCAGGGGGGGATCGCCACCGCGCTCGGCCAGGACGACAGCTTCGAGCTGCACGTCGAGGACACGCTCCACGCAGGCGCCGGGCTCTGCCACCCCGACGTAGTGGACCTGTGCGTCCGCTCCGCCCCGGAGAACCTCCGGTGGCTGATCGACAAGGGCGTGTCGTTCACGAAGCTGTCCCCCGACACCGCGCTGGAGGAGAGCTTCGACCTGGGCCGCGAAGGGGGCCACTCGCGCCGCCGCGTGCTCCACGCCGAGGACCTGACCGGCCGCGAGGTCGAGCGCGTCCTGGTCGAGCGCGTCCGGGCGCACCCGAACGTGACGCTGCTCGAGCAGCGCATGGGCCTGGACCTGTGGCACCGCCAGGACCCGGACGGCGCGCCACGCGTCCAGGGCGCGTTCCTGATCGACCGCCGCGACGGCCGCGTCGAGGCGATCGGTGCGCGCGCGACCGTCCTCGCGACGGGCGGGGCGGGCAAGGTCTACCTCTACACGAGCAACCCGGACGTCGCGACCGGCGACGGCGTCGCCATGGCCTGGCGCGCGGGCGCGCGCGTCGCGAACCTCGAGTTCTTCCAGTTCCACCCGACCTGCCTGTACCACCCGCAGGCCAAGTCGTTCCTGATCAGCGAAGCCCTGCGCGGCGAGGGCGGCATCCTGCGCCGTCTCGACGGCACCGCGTTCATGTCGTCCCACCACGCGGACCGCGAGATGGCGCCCCGCGACGTGGTCGCCCGCGCGATCGACCACGAGATGAAGCGCACCGGCGACGACCACGTGGCGCTCGACATGACGCACCTGGACGGCGCGTTCCTCGAGCAGCGCTTCCCGAACATCTTCCAGACCTGCCTCGACTTCGGCGTGGACCTGCGCACCGAGCCCATCCCCGTGGTCCCCGCGGCCCACTACCAGTGCGGCGGCGTGCTGACGGACGCCGACGGCCGCAGCACGGTCCGCGGCCTGTACGCGGTCGGCGAGGTCGCCGCGACCGGCCTGCACGGCGCGAACCGCCTCGCCTCGAACTCGCTGCTCGAGGCCCTGGTCTTCGGCCGTCGCGCCGCCGCGGACCTGAAGTCGCGCCTCCGCGACCTCCCCGAGCCCGTGACCGGCGAGCCACCCGCGTGGATGACCCGGGTGGCCGCGCGCGACGCCGAGAGCGTCGTGGTCAGCCAGGACTGGGAAGAGGTCCGCCGCCTGATGTGGAACTACGTGGGCGTGGTCCGCTCCAACCGCCGCCTGTTCGGCGCGCGCCGCCGCCTCGACGTGCTCGCCCAGGAGGTGCGCGACTACGTCCTGACCGCGCCCCTGACCCCCGACCTCGCGGAGCTGCGCAACCTCGTGACCGTGGCCCGCCTCATCGTCGAGTGTGCCCTCGGCCGCGCCGAGAGCCGCGGCCTCCACTGCAACGTGGACTACCCCGACCTCGACGACGCCCGCTTCCGGCGCGACACGGTCCTCTGGGCCGGTCGAGGCTCCGGGCAACTGATGTAGGGATTCCCAACCCCCTTGTCCTTCCGGTATCATCCGCGGGTCCTTTCCCCAAGCGGGGGTCATCTTGCGACCGATGCGACTGCTTGCGGCCACCCTCCTCGCGGCGGCGTGCCTCGTATCCGCGGCTCCTCCCGCAGTCGCCGGCGGCCTCGGCGACCCGGGCCTCGACGACGACCTCGTCCGCGAGGTCGCGCAGGGCGTGCTCCGCTGGCGCACCGAGCACCCGCGCCCCCGCGAGCGCGTCCGCGAGGCCGTGGCCGCGGCGCTGCGCCGCCAGGGCGAGCCGAAGGCCGCGTGGTTCGACGAGTACTATGCCCAGCGCGGCCAGCACTTCTCGGGGGAGGTGGCGATCGACACCTTCACCGGGCTGATCACCGCCACCATCCGCACCGACGTGACCATCACCGGCAAGGGACACAAGCGCATCTACTTCCTGACGCTCCTGCCGGTAACGGGGGTCAAGGACGCCGACGGGAACGACGTCCCGTTCGAGGTGACGACCGACCAGGGGGTCCCGCTGACCCGCATCAGCTTCGAGAGCCACCTGACGGACGGCGAGAAGCGCTCCTTCGTCTTCGCCATGTCGGGCCAGCCGGACTGCAACGGCGGCGGCCCGTTCAACGTCAGCGTCTGCGCCTTCACCGAGAACGTGGCATTCGTCGCCATGATGATGTTCCTGCCCTCGTCGCTCGCCCAGGACTACGCGACCTACGACGTCCGGCTGACCGTCCCCGCCGGGCTCGAGGTCGCCAGCACGGGCCGCACGGTCGAGCGTCTCCCCGGGCTCGACGCCGGCCATGAAATCCATCATCTGGTCCAGGACTTCCCGACCGACGCGCACAGCCTCGCGGTCGGGAAGTACGACGTCTCCTCGGTCCCGTTCGGCGCCGGCGGCATCCGCCTCTACACCGTCAAGGGCGGCGGCCCGGGCACGCTCGTCCCGGAGGTCCTGACCAGCGTCCGCGACATCCTGGACTTCTACTCGACCGCGTTCGGCGCGTTCCTCTTCCCCAAGATGGATGCCTGCGAGATCACCAACGACGCGGGCGCGGCGTTCGGCTGGCCGGCGCTGCTCTGGATCCCCGACGGCATGTTCTACTTCGGCGCGGGCGGCGGCGGCCCCTGGCACGAGAGCCAGCGGACCGCCCTGTTCGCCCACGAGCTGGGGCACCAGTGGTTCCCGGACATGATGAAGAACAACGACCACTATGGCGCATGGCTCTCCGAGGGGTTCGCCGAGTACGCGTCCATCCTCTTCATGGCGTCGGTCGAGGGCGAGGACTACGCGACCGGCACGTTCGACCAGTACGGCCTGATGTACCAGTACTACGTCCCCTGGCAGCTCGACTACGGCCTGACCTCGAAGGAGTCGGTCCAGGTGGAGGACGGGTGGGTCTACCAGCTCGTGACCTACTTCAAGGGCGCCACCGTCGCGAACACGATCGCGAAGGTGGTCGGCATGCCGGTCTTCCTCAAGGCCATCAAGAAGCTCTACGCGGACGTGGCCGGCAAGGACGCGTACTACGACACGAAGCGCCTCCAGGAGTACCTGGAGGAGGCCCACGGGAAGCCGCTCCAGTGGCTGTTCGACCAGTGGGTCTACGGGACCGGCTACCCGACCTACACGGTCGGCGTGAAGCGGGTGGCCGGGGAGGGCGGCAAGCCCCGGGTCGCGGTCCGCGTGCAGCGCGCGTCGAGCGTCGCGGACCGCAAGTTCACGATGCCGGTGAAGTTCCAGCTCGTCACCGACACGGGCGACGAGGACCACGTCGAGACCGTCGATCAGGACGACATGACCTTCACGTTCGACCTCCCGGGCCGGCTCGCGAGGGTGCGCCTCGACCCGGACCGCACGTTCATCAGGCGCGTCGTGCCCGAGCTGGCCGGGGACGCGGACCTCTCGGGCGAGGTGGACGGCATCGACGTGCTCTACGCGGTCTGGGCGCGCGACGGGTCCATCGGCCAGTCCCCGAACTTCATCCCGTGGCTGGACTTCAACAGGAACGGGATGATCGACGCGACGGACGTCGGTGCGGTCCTCGACAACTTCGGCAGGCGCAGCGACGAGGTGCAGCCATGAAGAAGACGCTCGCCGGCTCCTTCGCGATCCTGATGGCGTGCGCCGGCTGCGACGCCGGCGGGATGGTCGCGATCCCCCCCGACGCGGCGGACGCCCCCGACGCCGCGACGGTCGCGGACCTGCCGGCCGACACCCCCGCCGAGGTCGCGCCCGAGGCGGCCGCGCCGGACACGACCTTGGAGACCGTGGTCCCGGACCCCTACGTCCCGCCGAAATCGGTCCGCGTCGAGGGCGGCGGCCGCGACGGCGACCTCGTGGTGGTACGCGTGGTCGCGCGCGACTTCGAGCCCCTGTTCGGCGTGGCCCTGCGCGTCGAGTGGGACCCCGCCGCGTTCAGCCTCGGATCCGTCACCACCGAGCCGATCTTCGGCCAGGAGGGTGTCTACAAGGCCGCCGAGGTCCGTCCGGGATCGCTCGCGATCGGCATGGCCCAGCAGGGCCACTGGCTCCAGAGCCCCGTCGAGGGCGACGCGGCGCTGGCCACGATCCGGCTTCGGCCGATCTCCGGGAAGCCGTCCGCGGTGTCGTTCTTCCCCGCGCGCTGCCTCTTCGCCGGCGAGCGGCTCGCCAAGGTGGAAGGGGTGACGTACCTGGGGGCGACGGTGAATCCCTGAGGGCGGGGCGCAGGGAGCGCGGGTACGGGCACGTGGGGCTTGGAGCCGGGCCGGGTGCGCTGCGCCTGCGTTACGTGCCTGTACTTGTGGCGGGGACCACTAGCGCTTGCCGAGCGCTTCGTCGATCTTGGCTGACAGCTCGGAGATGGCGAAGGGCTTGCGCAGCACGGGGATGTCCCCGCCTACTCCGTACTGCTCCAGGGTGGTGTCGGCGCAGCCGGTCATGTAGACGATCGCGGACCCGGGCCGCTCGGTCCGGATGCGGCGCACGAGCTGATGCCCGTTCATGCCGGGCATGGCGATGTCGGTCACGACGATGTCGTAGGGCGGGTCCGCGGTCTTGCACAGCTCCCAGGCGTCGTCGCCGGTCGGCGCGCCATCGACCGTGAAGCCCAGGTCCTTCATGAGCTGGATGACGAGGGAACGGATCGCGCTCTCGTCCTCGACCACGATGGCGCGCCCGGAGTGGGACCGCTCGCGCCGCGGCCCGGGCTGCTCAGCCTTGTGGAGGCTGGACGGCGTGACGTCCGTCGCCGGCAGGTAGAGGCAGGCGCGCGTCCCGGCGCCCACCTTGCTCTCCAGCCGGATCGTGCCGCCGTGCTGCCGCACGATCCCGTACGACACCGCGAGCCCGAGCCCGGTGCCGCGCCCGCGTCCCTTCGTCGTGAAGAACGGCTCGAACGCCCGCGCCATGACCTCGGGCGACATGCCCTGGGGG
>VGRB01000258.1 GCA_016875475.1 Deltaproteobacteria bacterium | reverse complement strand
GCGGTCGCGGTGCACGGGCGCCGTTGGGCACGTCCCGACGCGCACCGCGTCGGGGCGTGAGCGGCGCCTGAGGCGCCGGTCAGGCGCGTTTGCGGCCCGAGACCTCTTCGAGCGTCGCGACGCGTGGCGGCGTCGGCTCGTCGAAGCCGGGCAGGGTCATCTGTTCATGGCGACGCTTCTCCTACCTGGAGGGTCCGTTCAACCCAGCCCTGCTCCCGTCCGACTCCCTCCCCGTCGCCCTCGCACCCCTCCTCCGCCCCGGACGGGAGCAAGGCTCAACTGGTTCGGCGCCCTCCTCGTTTCGTGAGGATACCTGGGGGAGGCCAGGGAGTGGTGAGGCGCGGCTCCGCTGCGCTGGTGGTGGCATCGACCGGGGCTGCCGTCGTTGCGGCACCGCGGCAGACGTGGCAGGATTCGTCGGGAACGGCCGAGGACGAAGGTGGGCAAGAGGACGCGCGGTTCAGCAGGGCTCTCGTTCGGAAGTGCGAGGCCGACCAACCAGGCCGGGCGCATCCCCGCCCTGCAGGACCTCTGCGGAATCGGGCCGGAAGCGTGGCTCTGGTGTCTCCACTGCGAGCGGTTCTTCCAGGCGAAGGACCTGCAACCGGATGGTGTTGGAGGAGTTCAGGCTTGCGCGTTCGACGATTGCGACGGCGCCGGGGTTCACGTGGACATCTTCGAGTGGGACAGCTGGGCAAGGCAGAACCCAAGCGACTGCGGACGATGGTGGCCGAAGTCCACGAACGAACTAGTGAAGGGGATGCGGTGCAGTCTCGACCCTGAACCGGAGGACTGCGTGTAGCGGAGGACCGCGTGTAGCGATCGATCCGGGCATCGTGCGGTTTGCGGCGTCTACCAGGACTCGAGCAAGAGGCCAGCGACAACGCCGAAGTGCTCTCGGTCGCGAGAGACGAGCGTCAGCCGATGCTGACGGGCGAGCGCCGCAATCCGGATGTCGTTCTCCGGGATCGGATGCCCTTTCGCTCGCAACTCGTCCTTCAGACGGCCGTACTCGTCGGCCGTGGCAGCGGTGACTGGTAGCACGGCAACCGAGTCACGGAACTCGCGGATTCGCGCGATGTTCTCGTCGGACCTTGTCGACTTGAACGCTCCGAACATCAACTCGCCGAGCGCGATCACCGGGACGAGGATCTCGTCTGCATCTGCGATCCGCGCGACCACGGCGGGGTCGTTGGCGAAGTGCGCGATGATGATGTTGGAATGTTGGAATCGAGCAGGAATCTACCACTCATCGCGGTCGACCTGCTCGCAACCGGCTTCGATCTCGGCGGAGATCAGATCAAGGTCGGGCTTGGGGATGCCGCCCGCGAACCGTCGGAGCGTCCAGCCAGGAGTGCCCTTGGGAGGCCGCGATGCGAGCGTCCTGGCGAAGTCCAGAACCTGACGGCGCTCATCAAGCGGGAGCCGATCCAACTCCTCGCGGAGTTCCTCGTCGATCGCATGACTCGGCACGGGGCACCTCCGGTCCACGCGTCACGAATAGGATTCTACAGCGCGAAGGCAATGGGTGCTAGGCTGCGAGCGCTGTCCGCGCGCCGTCCGGGAGCGCCGAGCGAGTGGGCCGGGGCCAGGTGCGCCGAACGGCTGGGGGATAAGCTGCAGCCTGCGGTGCCCGCCGCGCGAAGTGCGGCGGGCAGACGGCGCGCCGGCTGCCGGCGCCGTCGCGATACGCATACCACGTCTCTGCACCGGACGCGCCGGGGCGCGAAGCGCCTGTCAACTGCCGTGACGGCAAGGGTTTGTCAGCTTCACGCTGGGGTTGAACCAACCCGCTTCGCGGGGGTGAAGTGGTGGGAACGCTTTCCGGACGCGGCGTTGCGAGTGGCGGCAGGGGGGACGCGGTATCGACGCCGGGCACTGCGTGGGCGTGAGCTTGATACGATCTGTCCAATACCGCGGAACTCACCCAGTTCGATCCCACGCATCTTTCGCGGGAGAGTCCGTGGGATCTCGGGCGGGGGGTAAGAACACGAGCCCGCCTGCCGGGCGGTCGAGAAGCTGCCGCCGACCTCTCGGTCGGCTTCGAAAGCAGATTTCTTCCGACAGCTTCCCGACCGCCCTTGGAAAGCCGGGCTGCGTCCCGCGAGATGACATCGGGGCCGTCTCATGACTGTCCGGGTGGCTCCTGCGCCCGGCCGGACAGACGGCCCCCGGAGAGCTTCGGTCCGCGTTGGGGGAAAGGGGGCCGTGTCCCCGTAGCCCGGCCGATTCCCGCTTCCGCGCCAAGGTCGGCCCTTCGGCTGCTGCCGCCGCCCACCGCGGCGCTCCCTACGTCATCGACCGGGGAAGGTCCACGGTGGCGGAGACTTGACATCGTCGGGTGGCACGCGTAGGCGCCGGGTCGGAGTCGTGGTCGTCCGATCCCCCTGCGACCCGTTCGGAGCAGTCGTGGCGACCACGGTGGCGGTCGCGGCAGGGGTGGGTCCTACGACGGGTCGGTCCGGGTAGGCTTCCTCGCGGACGCGGGCGCCGCGGTCGCGGACGCGGTCGGGCTCGCGTCGGACTTCGAGGCGGCGCTCGCGGACGTGCTTGCGTCGCACGCGCCGGGCGACGAGGCGCCGGGCGACGAGGCGCCGGCGGGCGATGCGCCTGCGGACGGGCCGGCGGTGGGCGGGGCGCCTTGGGCGTGCGTCGAGCCGCTCCCGAACGTGGGCGATGCGCCTGCGGACGGGCCGGCGGTGGGCGGGGCGCCGGCGCCCGCGTCGGTGCCGGACGAGGCGCAGGCGGCGTCCGGGACCGGATCGCGGTCGACGGACTCGCAATCCGCGGACCAGCCGAGGCGGTCGAAGGCGGCGAAAGCGAGGCTGACCACGACCGAGGCGACGGTCGCGAGGGCCATGCCGCGGAGCGAGACCTCCCCGATCTCGACGTGAGCGCCGGAGACCCCGACGACCAGCACGAGCGACGCGAGCACGAGGTTGCGGGGGCGCGTGTAGTCGCCCCGCTTCTCCACGAGCAATCCGCACGCCAGCGGCCGCGATCACGCCGAACAGCAGGATGCAGACGCCCCCCATGACGGGCTCCGGGATGCTCCTGACGGCCGCGGCGAGCTTGCCGACGAACGACAGGATCACCGCGATCGCGGCGGCGCCGCCGATGACCCACACGCTGTAGACGCGGGTCAGGGCCATGACGCCGATGTTCTCGCCATACGTGGTGTTCGGGGTCGCGCCGACCAGGCCCGACAGCACGCTCGACACGCCGTCCGCGAGCAGGGACCGGTGGAGGCCGGGGTCGCGGACCAGGTCGCGGCCCACGATGTTGCCGGTCACGACGAGGTGCCCGGCGTGCTCGGCCAGCACGACCAGCGCGGCGGGCAGCACGATCAGGATCGCGCCGGACTAGAACGACGGCGCGTAGAACGCGGGCGCGGCCACGGCGGGCGCGGCCACGGCGGGCAGCACGATCAGGATCGCGCCGGACTAGAACGACGGCGCGTAGAACGCGGGCGCGGCCACGGCGGGCGCGGCCACGGCGGGCAGCACGATCAGGATCGCGCCGGACTAGAACAACGGCGCGTAGAACGCGGGCGCGGCCACGGCGGGCGCGGCCACGGCGGGCGCGGCGGAGATCACGGACAGGTCCACCAACCCGATGGCGAGCGCGAGCGCGTAGCCGGCGAGTGCGAGCGCGTAGCCGGCGAGCACGCCCGTCAGGATCGGGATCACCGCGAGGAAGCCCCGGAACAGGACGGACCCGAGCACCGCGACCGCGAGCGTGAACATCGCGACGCCGATCACGGCCGGGTCGGGCGCGTCCGCGGTCAGCCCCGACATCTTCGCGGCGACCGGGGCCAGCTCGAGCCCGATCACCGCCACGATCGTGCCCATGGCCGCGGGGGGGAAGACCACGTCGATCCAGCGGATCCCGAAGGCCCGGACGAGCAGCGAGACCGCGACGAAGCACGGCCCGAACGCGATGTACCCGCCCTGGGCCGCGGAGTAGCCGGCCGCGCCCTCGCCGTGGCGCGCGAGGACCGCGAAGACCGGCGAGATGAACGCGAAGCTCGACCCGAGGTGCGCGGGGATCCGGCCCTTGCAGATCAGAAGGTAGAGGAGCGTGCCGACGCCGTTCATGAGGAGCGACGTCGCGGGATCGACCTTGAACAGGAACGGCACCAGGACCGTGGCGCCGAACATCGCGAACAGGTGCTGGACCGAGAGCGGGAGCATGCGGGCGAGCGGGGGCGCTCCTCGACCTGGATCGCCGGCCGGAGGGCAGGCCGGGCAGCGATCCCGCTCACTTCCGCACGACCGCCACGTGGGAGGCGCCGCCCGAGACCGCGATGTCGAACCTGGCCGTGGCGGCCGCGTAGCCCGCGGTCTCCCGCGCGCCCGACGCGCCCGGGACCAGGTCGAGGCCCTCGAAGGTGGTGTCGCCGACCGCGACCTCGGACCGGACGCGGACGCCCGCCCCGCCCGGCACCTCGATCCGGACGTCGGACGCGCCCGCGTCGACCCGGATCGGGACCTCGCCCTCGACGGCGCCGAGCGCGACGTCGATGTCGGACGCGCCGGCGTCCACGGCCAGCGCGCGCAGGGGCACGCGGTCGAGCCGCGCCTCCAGGTCGCACGCCCCCGCGTCCACGTCGATCCGGACCGGGACCTCCGGGAGCAGGACGGTCCAGCTCGCCTCGCGGGCCCGCAGGCGGGCGCACCCGGCCCCGAAGCCCTCGCGCGAGCGCGCCTCGCTCACCTCGACCCGGCCGGCGCTCGCGCGCACCTCGGGCTCGACCCCGGACCACCGCACCTCGACGCCCGGTCCCGTGCCGCGCCCGATCGACAGGTCCATGGCGCCGACGTCGATCGCGACCTCGTAGGCGCCGTCAACGACCGCGACGTCCGCCGTCCGGGTCCCGGACAGCTCGCCGAACGCGTCAGCGCGCCGGCCTCCGCCGGCCTCGCCGGAGGCGGCGGGCAGCCACCAGAGCGCCGCGACGACGGCCGCGACCAGGAAAGGCGCGACGAACGCGGGGAACGCCCGGCCGCGCGCGATCCAGATCTCCTCGAGCCCGAACGCGACCAGCAGCGCCGGCCACGCGTGGAGCCCCCGCCGCGCCGAGTCGCCCGAGAGCACGCCCCACTCGACCAGCAGGAGCCCGACGCCGACCATCACCAGCGCGGCGGCCACGCTGCCGCGGAACGCGATCCTCTTCATGGGCCGTCCTTCCTCTCCGGGGCGTTAGCCGGGCCGTCCCCCGGGCCGCTCTCCGGATTCCCCTTCCCGCCCCCCTTGCGGCCGTCCATCAGCAGGTACGCGCCGAGCGCGACCAGCGCCAGCGGCCACAGCGTGCCGAGAAGCTGCACGTCGAACATCTCGTCGACCAGGAAGACGATCCCGAGCGCCACCAGGACGGCGCCCCCCACGAGCCTGCCGCGGTCCCTTCCATCGAGCATGCCGGAGCCCTCCGCGCGTGACGGGGGCGAGTGTAGCACACGGGGGGCCCGAGAGCCTGAGGTATCCCCGCAAACCGGGCGCGCCGGGCCGCGGGCCGGATGTGAGGCCCGCTGGCCCGGCGCCCACCGCGCACGCAACTCCCCGACTCCCTTCGACCGCCGAACATGAGTGGATTCCTCAGGCCGTGAGCCCCTTGCGCCCGGACCCCCGACGGCCTACTCTCAACGCGCCTGGACCGGAGGCTTCGATGCGCCTTGCCACGACGATCGGGATCGCCGCGGTCGTGCTCGCGGGACGCGCGGCGCTCGCGCAGCCGTGCGGGACCGTGGGCGATGCCGGGTGCTGCGGCAGCGGGGTGGTGAAGTTCTGCGAGGGCGGCACGCTCCAGACCCTGGACTGCACGAAGAACGGCCCGCTCGACGAGAAGGTCTGCGGGTGGTGGGAGGAGTACGGCTACTACGACTGCGGGGGCCTGGGCGGGGACCCGAGCAAGAAGAACCCGTACCTGTGCCCGGGCCTCGCGTGCACGTCGTCGTGCGCGAACAAGGAGTGCGGGTCCGACGGGTGCGACGGGACGTGCGGCT
The DNA here is from genome assembly GCA_016875475.1 of Deltaproteobacteria bacterium. Lineage (GTDB taxonomy): Bacteria > Myxococcota_A > UBA9042 > DTJE01 > DTJE01 > VGRB01. Next base: position 2,013 of record VGRB01000258.1, on the reverse strand, counting down.
CGTGCACGGGCGGCAGGAAGTGCGGCCCGGACTTCAAGTGCGCGGACCTGCCGGACTGCCAGGGGATCCCGTTCGCCGGCTGCTGCGACGGCGACTTCTCGCGGTGGTGCGAGAAGGGATACCTGCACCAGAGCGACTGCACCGGGCGGCCCCCGTGCGGCTGGAAGGGCGACCCGGGCAACGGGGTCTACGACTGCGGCTTCACGGGCGCGGACCCGTCCGGCAAGTTCCCGCAGGACTGCGCGTTCTACCTCCCCAAGCCCGAACCCGAGCCCGAGCCCCAGCCCGATTCCAGTCCCGATCCCGTCCCCGACGCGGCCGCCGACGCGGTCGCCGACGCGCCCCCGGCGGGCGACTTCGCATCCGACCCCGGCACCGGCGGCGGGGGCGGCGGAGGCGGGGGGTGCGGTGCCGGTGCGGCTGCCGGGTGGGCCGGGGCGCTGCTGCTGCTCCCGTTCCCGCTCCTTCGGCGGAGGCGCGATTGATCGACGACTACTTCCCGTACGGCATCCAGGTCCGCAGGGAGCAGTGGGACCGGCTCGGCCTCGGCGAGGTTCGCGGCGCGCTCGCGACGCGGGGCGGCGCCGTCCCCGGGATCGTGTTCCTCCGCTACGCGGCCGCGCGCCTGAACCGCCAGCCGGACCGGCGGGAGCGCCCGGTGCAGGCCCGCGAGCTGAACCTCTACGTCCTGCTGACCCGCATCTTCCGGCACGTGGTCGCGCGCTACGCGGCCGAGCAGGCGCCGGACGCGCTCGCCCGCGCCGCGTCGGAAGCCGGCCTCGGCCTGGAAGAAGGCGCGCTCGCCGAGACGCTCGCCGGGCTCGCGGAACTGTTCCCGCCCGCGCCGGTGCTCGACGGCCGCGAGACCCCGCAGCGCTTCCTGGAGGAGGACGCGGAGGGGCGGCGGCGCCGGACCGCGCTCGCCGAGGCGCTGCTGCTGCGCGTCACGTCGGAGAACCCCGCGGTGGACGACTTCCGCGTCCTCGTGGATGACCGGTCCCTGACCGAGCGGACGCCGTACGCGGCGGTCGCGGCCCGCGTCGAGGACTCGCTGCGGAAGCTCCCCCCGGTGGCGCCGTTCGGGCTGGCCCTTCCGGACCTGCTGCGCGCGCCGATCCGGGCCGCGCCCGCGTCGCTCGCGTCGCAGCTCGAGTACGTGCGCGAGAACTGGCTCGCGGTCCTGCCGGACGAGCTGCTCCGCGACGTGCTGACCGCGTTCGACCTGTACCGCGAGGAGGAGCGGGAGTGGTGGGGCACGGCGGGGCCGCCGCAGGTGCTGGAGTTCGGCGAAGGGGCGCGGCGCCGCGGGGCGGGCGCGCGGTTCGACTACCCGGAGCCCGAGGCGTTCTCGGCCGACGCGGACTGGATGTCCAACGTCGTGCTCGTCGCCAAGATGACGTACGTGTGGCTGGACCAGCTCTCGAAGCGCCACGGCCGCGAGATCCGCCGCCTGGACCAGATCCCCGACGAGGAGCTGGACCGGCTGGCGCGGTGGGGGTTCACTGGGCTGTGGCTGATCGGGCTGTGGGAGCGGTCCCCGGCGTCCCAGAAGATCAAGCAGATCGCCGGGAACCCGGACGCCATCTCGTCGGCCTACTCGCTGTACGACTACGCGCCCGCGGCGGACCTCGGGGGGGAGGAGGCGCTCGCGAGCCTGCGCGAGCGCGCGATGCGGCGCGGGATCCGGCTGGCCAGCGACATGGTCCCGAACCACTGCGGGCTGTGGTCGCGGTGGCTGCGGGAACACCCGGACTGGTTCATCCAGGCGGACTGGCCGCCGTACCCGAACTACACGTTCGGCGGGCCGGACCTGTCGTACGACCCGTCGGTGAGCATCCGCATCGAGGACGGGTACTGGGAGCGGCGGGACGCGGCGGTCGTGTTCCAGCACGCGGACCACCGGACGGGGCGGGTCCGCTACGTCTACCACGGCAACGACGGGACCAGCACGCCGTGGAACGACACCGCGCAGCTCGACTACCTGAGACCCGAGGTGCGCGAGGCGGTGATCCG
>VGRB01000257.1 GCA_016875475.1 Deltaproteobacteria bacterium | reverse complement strand
AAAATCACCGGCGAGAAGGCGCTCGAGAAGCGGGCGCTGTCGCTCGAGAATATCCGGCTGAAGCGCGAGCTGTCCGCGCGCTACCGGTTCGAGCAGATCGTCGGGAAGACCGCCCGCATGCGGCAGGTCTTCGAGCGCATCGAGCGCGTCGCCCCGACCAAGACCTCCGTGCTGATCACCGGCGAGAGCGGCACCGGCAAGGAGCTGGTCGCGCGCGCCCTGCACTTCAACTCGCCGCGCAAGGACCGCGCGTTCGTCGTGGTCAACTGCGGCGCGATCCCGGACGCGCTCATGGAGTCCGAGCTGTTCGGGCACGTGAAGGGGTCGTTCACCGGCGCGCACGCGACCCGCCACGGGCTGCTCGAGTCCGCGGACAAGGGCACGGTCTTCCTGGACGAGATCGGCGAGCTGTCGCTCCCTATGCAGGTCAAGATGCTCCGCTTCCTGCAGGAGCACAAGATCCGCATGGTCGGCGGGGTCCAGGAGGTCCCGGTGGACGTGCGCGTGGTCGCGGCGACGAACAAGGACCTCGCCGTCGAGGTCGAGCGCGGCCGCTTCCGCGAGGACCTGTACTACCGCCTGAACGTCATCCGGATCCACCTGCCGCCGCTCCGCGAGCGCGTCGAGGACATCTCGTACCTGGTCCACCACTTCGTGGACAAGTACCGGCGCGAGCTGAACCGCGACGTGCGCGGCGTGGCGCCGGACGTGATCGAGCACCTCCAGACGCTCCGGTTCAACGGCAACGTCCGCGAGCTGGAGAACCTGATGGAGCACGCGGTCACGTTCGCGTCCGGGCCCCCCGTCACCATGGACGCGCTGCCCGACCACGTCCGCCTCCAGGAGCGCGTGACGACCGAGCCGATCGACGACGTGGCGGCGATCCCCCCCGAGGGCATGGACGTCGAGGCGAAGCTCGCGGACATCGAGCGCCGGATCCTCCTGAACGCGTTGAAGCGAACCGACGGCGTGCGGAAGGACGCGGCCGCGCTCCTCGGGATATCGTTCCGATCGATGCGCTACAAGCTCGCCAAGTACGGGATCAGCGACCTCGACGCCGACGAGGCGTGAGGCAGCCCAGGCCGGCAACGAGGACTGCAAGAAGGGGCACGGGCGACGGCCCGGCAGAGCATCCGCCGCCGGACGACGCGGGCGGGGCCGGGTCCGCGACCGCGTCCGGGGCCGGGTCCGCGACCGCGTCCGGGGCCGGGTCCGCGACCGCGTCCGGGGCAGAGGGCACGTCCGGCGTGGGGTCGGGGCCCGGCTCCGGCTGCTCCCCGGCCGCATCGGACGCCGCCTCCGGCGCGGGCTCGGCCGGCTCGGCGGCCTCCTCCGGCGCGGGCTCCGGCGGCGCGGGGGGGCGCAGGCACGCCGTCACGTCCGCCGCGGGCTCGTGCTCCAGCACCCACAGCAGCCAGGACGCGGCGCCGAAGCCCGCCATGGGCACCGCACCCGCGTAGTCCGCGGCGTCCTCGGTGTACAGCTCCGCGATCTGGTCGAGGTTCGCGCGCGACTGGGCGAGCACCCAGCCCGCGAGGTCGGACGACTGGACCGGCCGCCCGGCACGCCGCATGGCGGTCGCGGCCCGCAGGTCGATGAACACCCACTCCTGCCGGTCGTACCAGCCGCCGTCGTCGTTCCGCCTGAGCCCGTGGCCGGTCACGACGCGGAGCCCGTCCGCGAGCGCGTCGAGCGTCGCGCCCGCGACGTCGCCGAGCGGGTCCATCAGGCCCCAGCCGAACGCCTCGACCACGGCCGCATCCAGCGCCTCGCCGGACGCCATCTCCTCGAGGTTCCCGGCGAGCACCCCCCCCGTCACCAGCTCCGATTCGACCCCGGCCATCACCTTGCGCGCCGCGGCGCGATAGCCCTCCGCGACCGCCGCGCCGTCGCCCGCCGCGTCCGCGAGGTCCCCGGCCGCGCACAGCCCGAGCGCCGCGGCCAGGCTCGTGTTCGCGAAGCGCTTCTGCTTCCCGTTCCAGTGGTGCTCCCATATGCCGGAGTCCGCCGCGACGAGCCCGGACGGCTCGATCAGCGACACGATCACGTCCGCCGCGCCGGCCCGCGCCTTCGGCCATGCGTCGGCGAGGAGCGCCTCCTGCCCCCCCGCGACCGCCTCGTGCAGCGCCCACAGGTACAGGCCGAATCCGTCGAACTCGACGTTCGGTCCGTCCTCGTTCGAGTCGGACTCCTCGCTCCCGTCGCCCCAGTAGCGGCACACGGACGGGAGGTACGGCATGCCGACGTACGACTGGTAGCCGCCGGTCTTCGCGCCCGCGACGAACCGCACCGCCTTCGCGGCGAGGTCCGCGTGGCCCGACGCGGCGAGCGCGACCGTCGCGTACGCCTGGTCGCGGACCCAGGTCCGGTTCCACTCCCCGGGGGGGAGGCTCGCCAGGATCTGGCCGTCCGCCGCGGTTCCCGGCTCGCGGACCTGCGACATCGCCAGGAACGCCAGCGACTGGCGCGCGAGCGCGAGCGCGTCGCCGGCGAGGCCCGCCGGGAGCGCGTCCGCGTCGTGGAACGAGGCCCACCAGGCGCGCTCGGCCGCGAGCAGCGCGGCCCCGCCGCCCGCGGACGCGAGCGCGGCCGCGGCCTCGCCCGGGTCCGGCGCGCCGGACCCCGCCACGACGAGCGCGACGCCGACCGTGACCTCGGCGTCCCCGGGCAGCGGGTCGAGGTCCCACTGGAACGCGGTCACCGCGTCGTCGCGCGCCGGGCCGCCGTCGGACCCGGTGACGCCGCCGGTCGCGGGCATCTCCGCCCACGGGTTTGCGGGCCCGCCCGCGTGGCGCGACGGCGGGTCGAGCGCGACCGCGTACGCGACGCGCCCCGACGCGGCGTTCGTCTCGCGGAACGACGCCGACGCGGGCACCCAGGTCACCTGCTCGTCGTCGTGGGACGCCTCGGGCGCGCCGGGCCCTACGTGCAGGTTGTGCAGGCTGAACAGCCGGATCCCGGCGACCGGCACCGGGGACAGGTTCCGAACGGTGAGCGTCCCCGCGACGGCCGGCCGCGCCCCGCCCATCGGCGCGAACCACCGCTCCGTCAGCCGGATGCCCTTCCACTCGCGGACCACCACCAGGATGCCGGTGCCGTTCTCGAACGAGACCGTGACCGGCGGCACGGACGTGAGCCAGGTCGCGCCGCCGGTCATCCGGACGCCGAAGAACGCGTCCCAGAGCAGGTCGGGCGTCACATCGCCGGGCGCACGCTCGCGGTACGGCCGCGTGTAGAGGTCCGCGAGCCTGCCCGCGGCCATGTCGAAGACCGCGGCCACGACGCCGTTCGCGAAGGACGCCTTCGTCCACGACGCGTGGGGCGCGACCGGGTCGGCATCGGCGGGTTCCGGCGCGGCGATTGCGGCGGCCGCGATTGCGGACGCGATGAAGGCGGCGGATGGACGCATGTCCGGCTCCGGGAAGGGCCCGACGCGATTCTAGCCCGACTGCCGTCGTAGCAGGACCGCTCAGTCGCGGCTGCCCTGGGCGCGGAGCACGTAGTACAGGAGGGTCAGGATCGCGGACACCGCGGCGGCCACGTAGGTCATCGCGGCGGCGTTCAGGACCGTGGACACGCCGTCCCGGTCCGACCCGGACACGAGCCCGATCTGCTGGAGCGCGGCCTTGGCGCGGCGCGACGCGTCGAACTCGACCGGGAGCGTGACGAGCGAGAACACGACCGCGAGCGTGAACAGGCCGATCCCGGCCCACACGAGCGTGGACATGGACAGGATGAAGCCGAGGAAGATCACGATGTACGCGAAGTTCGACCCCGCGATCGCCGCGGGCGCGAGGGTCTGGCGCAGCACGAGCGGCGAGTAGGCGGCCTTGTGCTGCAGCGCGTGGCCGACCTCGTGGGCCGCGATCCCGGCGGCGGCGACGGACCGCTCGCCGTAGACGGCCTCCGACAGCCGGAGCACGCGCTTCGACGGGTCGTAGTGGTCCGACAGCATGCCGTGGACCGGCTCGATCCGCACCCCGCCGACGCCGTTCGCCTGGAGGATCGCCTCGGCGACCTGGGCGCCGGTCAGCCCGGACGACGACCGCACCTTCGAGAACTTCGAGAAGGTGGATTTCACCCGGAACTGGGCCCAGATGCTCAGGATCAGCGCCGGGGCGAGCATGAGCAGGAACAACGGATCGAAGAACATCTTGCCTCTCCTCGTCGCGGGCCACACCCGCGCCACGAAGGATGGGGCCGCCGGCGTGGAGTGTCAACCCGGCGGGGCCCGTTATCCCCGCAAACCGGGCGCGCCGGGCCGCGGGCCAGATGTGAGGCCCGCCGGCCCGGCGCCCGCCGCGCACGCGACTCCCCGACTCCCTTCGGCTGCCGATCCTGAGGGGATTCCTCGGGGCGGCGGCCCGGGGATCGGGACCGGGTACGGGCTCGGGTTCGCGCAGGGCGCGCGTCGCGCCCTAGAAGTGGTACGAAGCGAGGAGCGCGATGCTGAGCGTGCCGGTGGAGACGTAGAACTGGCGCGCGAGGAACCGGTACTGGGCCCGGAACCCGGCGCCGAACTCCTTGAACGGACGGTACTCGAACCCGAGCCCGGCGATCAGGCCGACGTCCGGCTCCCAACCGCGACGGGCGACGCCGGAGAAGAACCCGGCGCCCGCGTAGATCTCCGGGACCCAGGACACGGCGTCGATGACGTAGGACGCGCCGAAGGACAGGCCGCCGAGGTCGGAGGTCGGCTCCGGGCCGACGAACCCGGCGTAGCTCGCCACGGTCCACAGGTTCCAGTCGTCCGCCAGCGAGTAGCGCCAGCCGGCCATGGATCCGAAGCCGTGGCCGGGCGACATGCCCTCGCGGAAGATGCGGTCGTAGGAGATGCCGCAGAACACGGCCTGGTCGCCCGGGAACGCCGCGGCGGGGGCGGCGACGAGCGTGCAGCCGATCGCGACGATCGCGGTCGCGACGCCGACCCTGGCTGCCCCGCCCGGCATGGCGATCACCCCGTGTGCCCGAAGCCGCCGGCACCCCGGTCGGTCTCGTCGAGGCGGTCCGCCTCCACGACCTCGGCCCGCGCGACCGCGGCCGGCACGAGCTGCGCGATGCGGTCGCCGCGGCGGACCGTGAACGGCGCGTCCCCGAAGTTCACGAGCAGCACCTGCACCTCGCCCCGGTAGTCCGAATCGATGGTGCCGGGCGCGTTCAGGACGGTCACCCCGTGACGCGCCGCGAGCCCGCTCCGCGGTCGCACCTGGACCTCGAACCCGGGCGGGACCTCGATCGCGAACCCGGTCGGCACGCGTGCGCGGCCGAGCGGGGGGATCACGAGCGCGGCGGGGACGTCCGCGGCCACGTCGAGCCCGGCGGACCCCGGCGTCGCGTAGGACGGCAGGGAGAGCGGGTCGTCGGAGGGCCGGAGGCGGAGCACCTTGATCACGGGCATGGAGGGTCCCGTGCGGCAGGCCCTGGGGAGGCCCGCCCGGCAAAGGGGTCAGCGGTCCCGGGGGGCGCCCACGTCGTCGCCGTTGTCGCCGGCGGTCGCGTGGCCGCGGGCCTCGTCGTCCGACTCGCCGCGCTCGCCCATGGCCTCGCGCCGCGACAGCCGGATCTTCCCGGACTTGTTGTCGATGTTGATGACCTTGACGAGGATCTCGTCGCCCTCCTGCACCACGTCCTCGACGCGGCGCACGCGGCGGTCGGACAGCTCGCTGATGTGCACGAGCCCCTCGACGTTCGGCAGGATCTTGACGAACGCGCCGAAGTCCGTGACCTTGACGACCTGGCCGAGGTACGTGCGGCCGATCTCCGCCTCGTCGGTCAGCTCGCGGATCATGGCGATCGCGCGGTCCGACGCCGCCTGGTCCGAGCTGGCGACCGTGACGGTCCCGTCGTCCTCGACGTTGACCTCGGCGCCGGTCGCGGAGCAGATCCCGCGGATGTGCTTGCCGCCGGGGCCGATCAGGTCGCGGATGCGGTCCACGCTGATCCTGAAGGAGTGGATGCGCGGCGCGTAGGGGCTGTACTCGGCGCGCGGCGCCGGGATCGCGGCGGTCAGCTTCTCGATGATCGAGAGGCGCGCCTGCCGCGCCTGGGCGAGGGCCTGCGTCAGGATCGCCTCGTTCAGGCCGGTGCACTTGATGTCCATCTGGACGGACGTGATGCCGTCGGTCGTGCCGACGACCTTGAAGTCCATGTCGCCCAGGTGGTCCTCGTCGCCGAGGATGTCGGTGAGCACGGCGAACTTGTCGCCTTCCTTGATCAGGCCCATCGCGATGCCGCCCACGTGCGACTTCGTCTGCACGCCCGCGGCCATCAGCGAGAGGGACGACCCGCACACGGTCGCCATCGAGGACGAGCCGTTCGACTCGAGCACCTCGGACACGATGCGGATCGTGTACGGGAAGCCGTCGTCCTTCGTCGGCAGGACGGCGGACACGCCGCGCTGCGCGAGGTGGCCGTGGCCGATGTCGCGGCGCGACGGGCTGCCCACGCGCTTGATCTCGCCCACGGAGAAGGGCGGGAAGTTGTAGTGCAGCATGAAGTTGCGGAAGTAGTCGCCGCGCAGCAGGTCCATCCGCTGCTCGTCCTCGCTCGTGCCGAGCGTGACCGCCACGATGACCTGGGTCTCGCCGCGCTGGAACAGGGCCGACCCGTGCGTGCGCGGGAGCACGTCCAGCTCGCAGGTGATCGGGCGGATGTCGGTCAGGCCGCGGCCGTCGATGCGCTTGCCCTCGGCCAGGACCTGGCCGCGGAGCCGCTCGCCCTCCAGCCCCTCGACCGCGTGCGCGATCGCCCTGGCCTTCTCGGGGAACCGCTCGGCCAGCGCGGTCTGGGCGGTCGCGAACACGGCCTGGATGGCCGCGCGGCGCGTCGCCTTCTCGCGGATCGCCAGGGCCTCGCACATGGGGGTCCACGCGACCTCGCGGACCGCCTTCTCCATCTCGGCGTCGTGGACGACCGCCGGGACCTCGCGCTTCGTGAGGTTCAGCCGCGCCGCGATGCTCCGCTGCAGCTCCATCACCGGCTGCGCCGCCTTCTCGGCGAACAGCAGCGCGTCCACCAGCACCTTCTCGGACACGAACTTCGCCTCGCCCTCGACCATGACGAGCCCGTCGGGCCCGACCGCCAGCACCAGGTCGAGGTCGCACTTCTCGCGCATCTCGTAGGTCGGGTTCACGACGAACTCGCCGTCCAGGCGGCCGATCCGCATGCCCACGATCGGGCCGCGGAACGGGATGTTCGAGAACATCAGCGCGGAGGAGGCCGCGATCATCGCCGGGACCGCGGGGTCGTTCTCCTTGTCCGCGGAGAGCACGATCGCGATCACCTGGGTCTCGTACTTGAACGATTTCGGGAAGAGCGGCCGGATCGGGCGATCCATCAGACGCCCGGTCAGGATCTCGTTCTCGGTCGGCCGGCCCTCGCGCTTGAAGTACCCGCCCGGGATCTTCCCGGCCGAGTACGTGCGCTCCATGTACTCGATCGTCAGCGGGAGGAAGTCCTGGCCCTCCTTCATCGTGGACGCGGCCACGACCGTGACGAGCACGCACGTGTCGCCGAGCTGCACCAGCGCGGCCCCGTGGGCCTGCCTGGCGAGCCTGCCGGTCTCGATGGTGAGGGGCTTGCCGAAGAAGTCGATGGTCTCGCGGATCACGATGGTCCTCCTCCTGCGCGGATCGCCAACCGACCGCGCTCGCAGACTCGGTGGGGGGGATGGAACCGGGCGGCCGACCCTACTTGCGGATGCCCAGCTCGGCGATGACCTTCTGGTACCGCCCGCCGCCCGACGCCTTGAGGTAGTCGAGCAGCCGGCGCCGCTGGCCGACCAGCTTCAGCAGGCCGCGCCGCGAGTGGTGGTCCTTCGCGTGGGTCTTGAAGTGCTCGGTCAGGTACCGGATGCGGTCGGTCAGCAGCGCCACCTGCACCTCCGGGGACCCGGTGTCACTCGGATGCACCCGGAACTTCTCGATGATCGCCTTCTTCGTTTCCACGGCAAGTGGCATCAGTCCTCCACTTCGTCCTTTCAAACGGGTGGAATTCTACGCAGGTGCGGTTTCTTGTCAAGAGCTTGCTTCGTGGACCTTCCCCGGTG
>VGRB01000256.1 GCA_016875475.1 Deltaproteobacteria bacterium | reverse complement strand
ACACCGACGCGGTATTCCTCCGCAGGCTCACGCCGTCCGTCCACCTCGAGCCGCACTGGGACCTGGCGTGCGGCCCCGCGAGCCTCTACACGGCTGCGTACGGCGGCGTGACGTGCGCGGTCGCGAGCCGCCGCGGCTACCACTACCTCGCCCGCGTGGCCGGCGACCGGTCGCTGCGGGTCACGCGCCTGCGGCACGGCGCCCTGATCGAGGAGCCGGTCACGATCGCCGCACGCACGGTGCCCGACGGATGCCTGGTCGCGGACCTCGCGGTCTCGACGACCGGCGCGGTCTGGCTCCTGCTCGTCCGCATCGAGGACGTGGTCGCGCCGCGCAACGAGTGGCTGGTCCTGAACGCGACCGCCGGCGTGACCGTCCCGGTCACCCTCGGCACCGGGGCCGTGCACGCCGCGCCGACGGTCGACGCGCACCCCTTCGAGGACGTCCTGCTTGTCGGCGTGCCGACGGGGGACGACCTCGTGACCCACGGCATCTTCACCGTGGATCCGGTCCGCAAGCTCGCGACCCGCCGGGTCTCGCCGGACCGGGCCTACAGCCCGGCCTGGTCGCCCTGCGGGAGGTTCGTCGCGTTCTGCACCTCCGCCATGGAGCGCTTGCCCGGCGGCGGCGCCGCGGTCCGCGGACCGAGCACGGTCTGGGTCGCGGACCGGGAGTTCGGGGACGCGACCCCCGTCGCGCACGACGAGTGGGTGTTCGACCTGTCGTGGACCGGCGACGGCGGCCACCTGGTGCTGCTGGACGGCGGGGTCCCGCGGGCGAACAGGGGGCGCGGTGGCGTGCTGCGGGTCGTGGACGTGGCCGCGGGCCTGGGCGCCTGCGACCTGCTCCGCCCCGGCGACGGCGCGGAGGGCAGGTCCCTGTTCCTCCACGTGGACGCCGGGGACCTCCGGCTCGGCCGGGGGTCGGGCGGGGCTTCGGGCCGGCGGTCGCCGGCGTCGCTCGCCACGCTGACGCCCGACGCGCTCGCGGACGCGGTGCTGGCGCCCGGCCGTCTCGAGCCCGCGGCCCGGCACGTCGAGGCGCTGGCGCGCGCCGGCCACGGGCTCCCTCCGGCGGTCCGCGACGCGCTGGTCGCCTGGGCGGCGGGTCCCGAGACGATCACGTCCGAGCTGTGGTCCCCCGCCGCGGTGCCCGCCGTCGCCCGCCTTCTCGCCGCGGCGCTCGGAGGCCCGGGTCCCGACCTCGCTGCCGACACGTTCCGTGACGTGGCGCGCAAGGCCTTCGATCTGCTGGTGTGGCGTCACGAGGCGACATCGGGGCTCCGCTCCGGGATCCCGGACGAGGCGCTCCCGGCCGCGCTCGACGACGTTGCCGTCGCCGCCGGCGCCCTCGCTGGCCGGGCCTCCGCGCTGGCGTCGCAGGCGGGAATCGGGCGCACGGCCGCGGAGCTGCGCGAGATCGCGGCCCGGCTGGTCCCGGGCGGCGGCGCCCCGGAGGCCGGCAGGGCCGTGCCGCTGAAGGGGCTCGTGTCGCCCGGCGAGCCCGCGGACCGCGTGTCCGGCCACATGACGGCCGACGCGTGGACGCGCCTGCAGGCCCCCTACGTCGCGCTCGCCGATCTCACGCGCGAGGTGGTGCAGCCGGACCGGCTGCCCGACGACCCGGACGACGCGTGGGCGACCGCGGTGCTGCTCGACGCCGCGCTCGCGAACGCCACGCTGAAGCGCGAGGGCGACTCGATCCGCGCGGCGCCCATGGCGTTCGCGGCTCGCGCCTGGTGGGACGTGGGCGGGCTCCGGCGCTTCGCCGCCGCGCTCGCCCGGATCACGACCGGCTGGGAGGGGTCCTCGCTGTTCGACGTGGACGTGGCCACGCTGGCGGACAAGTGCTGGACCTTCCTGCCGGATTCCGAGCTTGTAGCCCTCCCCTGCCTCGAGGCGCTCCTCGACCGCGAGGACCCGCCGCCGGACGTCCTGTTCCGGGCGTTCCGGGTCGCGTGGCGACTCAACTCGGTCCGCGGCCCGGTCGAGCCCGTGGACCCGGACCGCGTCCGTCGCGCCGCCGAGATCGCGGTCGCCGCGGAGCGCGTGCTCGCGCGGGTCGCGCCCGGGTCCAGGGACGCGGAGGCGGCGAGCGACGCGATCCGCGCGCTCGAGGATCGGGGCGTCATCCGGGTCGCCGCGGAGCCGTTCGATCTGCCCCCCTCGCCGAAGGAGCCGTCGCTCCACCGCCTGTGGCGCCGCCTCGGGTCGAGGCTGGACGTGTCCGTCGGCGACCTCGGGGCGTTCGCTGACTCGCTGATGGCGGGGCTCGCCTCCCGGGCCGCCGGCCCTGCCCGGCCGACCGCCGGGATGGTTGCCGGGACCCTCCCCGGCCCGGCCACGCCCGAGCGACCCGCGCCCGAGCGACCCGCGCCCGAGCGGCCCGCGCCCGATTCACAGGAGGCGCCCGAGGCCGCCGCCGGGCCGCCGCCGGCGACGGTCGTCGAGCCGGCCGCACCGGTCCCCGAGGACCGGCCAGCCGGCATGACGGCCGAGCCGGCCCGGGTCGCACCGGAGCCGAAACCTGCATCCGTGCCGGAGCCGCCGAAGCCCGCGCCAGCGCCGGAGCCCCCGAAGCCCGCGCCAGCGCCGGAGCCGCCGAAGCCCGCGCCAGCGCCGGAGCCGCCGAAGCCCGCGCCGAGGCCCTCCGTGACCGCACCCCGGCCCGCCATCCCGGCGTCGAGGAAGACGGGCACCGGCCCGGACTGGGCGGCGGCCGCCTCGTCGTCGATCGAGTGGCCGGCCGACCGGAAGCGCCGGCGATGGCCCGTCGCGCCGGCGGCGGCCGGCGCGGCGCTCCTGGTCCTCGCGATCGCCTGGTGGTCGCTCCGCGGCCGCGCGCCCTCGGGCCCGGAAGCGGGGCCTCCTGCACCTCCGGCACCCGCCGCGAGCGTCGAGACACGCGCCGCCGAACCCGGGCCGCCGCCCCCCCCCGAGCCGGTCCCCGCGCCCGCGCCGGCCCCGGCACCCGCGGCCCCGCCCGGGGAGGCAGCGACCTCGCCCGCCGAGGCCGCGGCCTTGCCCGGCGCGGCGGCGGCCCCGCCCGACGAGGCGGCACCGCCGAGCGAGCCGCCCGTTCCGCCCCCCGCTCCTCAGCCGGCCGCGGAGCCCGAGCCCGAACCCGAGCCTCCCACCCCGACCCCGACCGGACCCGCGGCCGCCGAGCCCCCGACCGAGCCGCCGGCCCGCGACACCGCCATCGGGGGGTTCGAGGCCCCCGCCGGGTGCGAGCCGCTCTCCCTCGGCGCGACCCCGCAGGCGGCCGCGGAGGCGTCGGCTGAGGCGGCGGCGGAGCGCCGGCCCGCGTCGGCCCGCGCGGTCGCCGTCTGGAAGGACTGCCGCCGCCTGTACGGCGACATGCGCTACGAGAAGGCGAGGAGGAAGTGCGAGGCCGCGCTCGAGACGGACGAGCACTTCAACGGCGCCCGGAACACGCTCGGCTGGATCCGGCTCGAGCTCGGCGATTCCGATCCGGCCTTCGACCTTGCGCGCGAGGTGTCGCGCCGGTGCATCGCGCCGTCCGTCTGCCGGGGCGCGAAGCTGCTGCTCGGAGCGGTGCTGACCGTGCTCGGCCGCCGCGACGAGGCGGTGGCCGCGCTCAGGGACGCGGTCGCGCTCGGCGATCGGACCGAGGCGGTCAGGCGCCACGAGGCGATCTGCAGCGGCAAGGTCGAGTCCGCCTGGGCCAGGGGCCTGCTGCCGCGCTGGTCGTGCTGGGCCCGCAAGGGGCCCGATGCCGCCGCCGCCTTCCTGCTCCGGCGCGGCATCCCGGACCCGGCCGCGTTCGATCGGGCGCTGGACGGGATCGCGAGCGACACGCGGCAGAGGCTGACCGCGAGGGGACTCCGGTCCTGTCCGTGGTAGGGACGGGGGCGCGTTCCGGGGACGCGGCCGACGCTACGCCAGCTCCACGATCTCGCCGCTCCCGATGCCGCCGCCCACGCAGCGCGACGTGAGGCCCTTCCGGCCGCCGCGGCGACGGAGCTGGTGCACCATGTCGGTCACCTGCCGGGCGCCGGTGCAGCCGACCGGGTGCCCGAGCGAGATCCCGCTGCCCCACTGGTTCACGCGGTCCGCCTGGAGGCCGGGGACGTCCTTGAACGCGCCGGCGACCACCGCGGCGAACGCCTCGTTCAGCTCGAAGAAGTCGATGTCGCCGGTCGCAAGCCCCGCGCGCGCCAGCAGCGGCGGCACGACCTTGAACGCGCCCTCGCCCATCAGCTCGCGTGGCACGCCGGCGTTCTTCCAGGCGAGGATGCGGGCGAGCGGCTTCGCGCCGAGCCGGGCCGCGGCCTCCTCGCTCGCCAGGACCAGCGCGGACGCGCCGTCGTTCAGGCTGGAGGAGTTGGCGCCGGTGATCGTGCCGCCGTCCGGCTTGAAGTACGGCTTCTGCTTCCTGAAGTCGTCGAGCGACAGCGCCTTCGGCCCCTCGTCGCGGGCGAACAGGACCGGCGGGCCCTTCCGCTGCGGGATCTCGACCGGAACGACGTAGTCCGCGAAGAAGCCGCCCTCCCAGGCCGCCATCGCGTTCCTGTGGCTCCGGTACGCGACCTCGTCCTGCTCCTCGCGCGTGAGCCCGTACTTCGCGACGAGCCGCTCGGTCATGTAGCCCATGATCTCGCCCTTCTCCCCGACGTTCGGGTCGGTGAGCGCGCCCATGAGCCCGTCCACGAGCGTCATGTCGCCGTAGAGCTGGCCCTTCAGGCGCGAGCCGAACAGGTAGCGGGCCACGTTCGACATGCTCTCGACGCCGCCCGCGACGCCGACGTCGATCTCGCCGAGCGTGATGCGCCGGGCGAGGTCGTGGATCGCCGCGCCGCCGGACGCGCAGTTCTCGTGGAAGGTCGTGCCGGGCGAGGTGTTCGGCACGCCCGCGAACTCCGCCGCGATCTTCGCGACGTTCGTGGCGCGCGGGTCCTGCATGACCCAGCCCATCGAGGTGTACTGCACGTCCTCCGGCGCGATGCCCGCCGCCTCGATCGCCTTGCGGATGGCGAACGTGGCCAGCTCGCGGACCTGGATCGACGCGAGCCCGCCCCCGATCGCGCCGATGGGGGTCCTCACGGCTCCGAGGATCACGACCTTGCTCATGGACCGCTCCGGCAAGAGGATGGCCGGGATTCTATCACCGCCCGCGGCGCCCCCGAGGGGCGGGAGTCCAGAGCGGCGCGAGCGACGCAAGCAGTTCCCGGAACGCGGCGAAGTCGAGCTGCTGCTGGGCGTCGGACCGCGCGAGCGCCGGGTCCGGGTGGACCTCCACCATGACCCCGTGCGCCCCGGCGGCCAGGGCGGCCCGCGCGAGCGACGGCAGGATGTCGCGGCGGCCGGCCGAATGGCTGACGTCCACCACCACGGGCAGGCGGGTCATGCGCTTGAGCAGCGGGACCGCGGAGATGTCGAGCGTGAACCGCGTCTCCCGCGCGAACGTCCGGACCCCGCGCTCGCACAGGATCACGTCCTCGTTGCCGGCCGATGCGAGGTACTCCGCCGCGAGCAGCAGCTCGTCGAGCGTCGCCGCGAAGCCCCGCTTCAGCAGGACCGGCTTCCTCGTCGAGCCGAGCGCCTTCAGCAGCTCGTAGTTCGCCATGTTGCGGCTCCCGACCTGCACGACGTCGGCGTGCCGCGCGACCAGGTCCACGGACCGCGTGTCCACGACCTCGGTGACCGTCGCGAGCCCGTGCCGCCGCGCGGCCGCGGCCAGGATCCCGAGCCCGCGCGCGCCGAGCCCCTGGAACGCGTACGGCGAGGTGCGCGGCTTGAACGCGCCGCCGCGGATGAAGCCCACGCCCAGGCGCGCAAGCTCCGCCGCGACCGCTTCCACCTGCTCCTCGTCCTCGACCGCGCACGGGCCCGCGATCACCACCGGGGCCGCTCCGATCGCCCTCGCGGGCAGGCCCTGCCCCCCCACGCGGATGACCGCATCCGGTTCGCCCGGCTTCCGGGCGACCCGGAGCGAGGTCTCCGCCTCCCCCTCCATCAGGCCGAGCGAGGCCCTGAACACCTCCCGGAACAGGTGGCGGATCGTGTCGTCCGGGAACGGACCGGGGTTCGCGGACACGAGGTCTTCCAGCATCTCGGCCTCGCGGCCCGGGCTGAACAGGTCGATCGCGTGCCGCTCCTTGACCTTGCGGACCTCGATCACCACCCGCGCGCGCTCGCTCAGCAGATCGAGGATCCGCCGGTTCAGCTCGGAGGTCCGCCTCCGAAGCGCCTCGAGCTCCGCCCGGCCGTCAGGCGTCCCGGCTCCCGATGAGCGCTTCCCCATCTCCTCCTCCCCGTGCCCGTGCCCGTGTCCGTGCCCGTGTCCGTACCCGCTCCCCTCTCCCCGAGCCCGTTCCGCGGCGGGGACGGCGCGGCTACCTGCTCCGCCCGTGCAGCCGCATGTGCCCCTTCTGGATCCCCTCCGTCGCCAGCGCCCTCAACGCCGCGAGGTTGTTCGCCATCCCGACCGACGCCGCCACGGCCGCGAGCCGCGTCGAGGTGTCCGCGCCCGCGACCCGCAGCGCGAGCCGCGCGCCCGGGTGAACGCGCGTCGCCCCCCCGATCGTCCCGACCGCGAGCGGCATCTCGAGCCGCCCCGCGAGGTCGTCCCCGTCCCGCCGCCACGTGCACAGCGGCCGGTACCGCCCGTCCCGCGCAGCGTAGGCGTGCGCCCCCGCCTCGACCGCGCGCCAGTCGTTCCCCGTCGCGACGACGACCGCGTCCGTCCCGTTCATGATCCCCTTGTTGTGCGTGACCGCGCGGTACGGGTCCAGCTCGGCGAACCGCGACGCGGCCACGATCCCGTCCCGCACCTGCGCCGGCTCGAAGCCCTCCATCCGCAGCGCGGCCAGCGGCACCCGCGCCTCCACCCTCGCGAGCCGCCGGTCCGCGAGGTTCGTCAGGATCCGGAGGCCGGTCCTCCCCCCCGCGAGCGCGGCCAGGCGCGGGGCCAGCGCCTCGCCGACCGTGTTCACCGCGTTCGCGCCCATGGCGTCGCGCACGTCCACGAGCACGTGGACGACCAGGAACGACTCGTTCGGGTCGTCCGCGTCCACGGTCCGGACCTCGATCCCGACCGGGCCGCCGCCCGCCGCCGCGAGCCCCGGGTCCGCCTCCCGCGCCGCCTGGACGAGCGCGTCGCGGGCCGCGAGGATCCGTGCCTTGGCGGTCGCGAGGTCGTCCGCGAACACCTGGACCTGGCACGCCATGACGGGGGGGTCGCAGGCCGTGACGAAGCCGCCGCCTTCGCGCACGAGGCGCGCCGCGTTCGCCGCCGCCGCCACGACGGACGGCTCCTCGACCGCCATAGGGACCAGCACGTCCCGCCCGTCGATCCGGAAGTTCGGGGCGATCGCGAACGGAAGCCCGAACGTGCCGACCACGTCCTCGACGAGACGGTCCGCGACCTCCAGCGGGATCCCCCCGTCCCTGACCGCGCGCTCCACCTCGTCCCGCTCGATCCCGAGCGCGGACGCGAGGTGCGAACACCGCTCGGCCGGGCCGAGCCTGTGCCATCCCGGGCGCCGCGAGCCCTCCACCGTCAACCTCCCCGATCGAGGGAATCCGCCTTCGCTCCGCGCTCCAGGTGCACCCCGCGCGCCGCGACCGACAGCGGCACGAACCGCCCGCCCATCGCCTCGACCTCGTCCCTGAACGGCCGGTCGTCGACCCCCGGCGGGAACGCCGCGACCACGAGGTCCCCGCCCCCCGCCCCGGAAGGCTTGGCCGCGCCGCCGCACCTCGACGCCGCATCGGCGATCCGGACCGCGGACTCGGGAACGACGTCGATCCCGGCGGCCCGCCCCAGCTCGGCGAGGAGCGCCCCGTACCGGTGGACCCCCGCCACGAACGCCGCCGCGTCCTGGGCCGTCGCGAGCGACTCGCACGCCGCGGCCATCCGCCCGAGCAGGCTCGCCCACGCCGCAGGCTCGCGCGACCGCCATTCCCGGAACGCGCGGACCAGGTCCGGCGTCCTCGCCTCCTGCCCGGTCCAGACGAACCACGTCACGACCCCCTGGGCGGGACGCCAGGAGTCGAGCACCGGGAACCCGCCCCCCTGCCCC
>VGRB01000255.1 GCA_016875475.1 Deltaproteobacteria bacterium | reverse complement strand
CATGGGACGCGTGCGACCCGTGGGAAGCGTGCGAGCCGTGCGAGCCGTGCGACCCGTGCGAGCCGTGCGACCCGTGCGAGCAGTGCTGCTCGACGCCGAGGTCGTTGGCCGGGCCCTCCGCGGGGGCACCTCCCCCGGACGACGCGAGCGCGTGTCCGGCGGATCCCGCCATCAGCAGGAAGGTGCCGATCGTGGCCGCCTGGCCTCGCGTGATCTTGCCTTCCTCGCTGGACAGGAAATCGATCACCCGCTTCCGGAACGTGGGCAGTCTCCTAGAGGCCATGAGCACCCCTCCATCTCGGAGGCAATTATCGAAGATGGGTTTCGTACCTGTCAAGTAGATCCCGCTCGACTTGTTGAAGGAGGACTGCGGCGGGGGCCCGAATAACCCCCCCACAGCCCCCACGGGCTCAATCGTCTCGCGGGGTAGCGGCCGCGGCGACCTCGACGCCCCCCCCGGCGTCGCGCTCGAGCGTCGCGATCATCTCGGGGCTGAACCGCACCTCGTTCAGCCGGACGCAGAGGAGCAGGTCGGCCGGATCGAACCTCCCGCGGAGGTCTTCGACGAAGGCCTTGGCCTTGTCGTCCTCGATGCGCTCGACGGCCTCGACGTCCTCGTTGATCGTCTTCACGTGCTCGAGCATCGCGTGGTACAGGTCGCGGTGCTCCTGGTTCCAGAGCAGGACCAGGATGTCCCCCACGGCGACGTTCTTCTTCTGGAACACCTCGAGCCGCAGGGCGTCGCCGACGCGCCTGCGACCTAGCGTCTGGGGCCTGAACCCCTTGAAGTGCCTGGCGAACGCCATGGGCTCGAGGCGCCGGACGTGCTCGAGGATCATGGCCAGGTCGAGCGAGCGCACCAGCCGGTCGAACCAGGGCTCCAGGAACGCGAACGTCTCCACCGAGGTCATGATCGTTCCTCCTTCAGGACCGCACCCGCCCGGGGCGGGTCAAACGACGCGCGCGACCAGGCCCTCGAGGGCCGGGCCGGCAACCTGCTTCAGCTCGTAGCGCACGCGCACCATCGGGCGGGCGTCGCGGACCAGGCGGCCGAGGTCGATCGGCGTGCCGACCACGATCACGTCGGCGGGGACGGCCGCGATGGTCTGCTCCAGCTCCCTCACCTGCCGCTCCGAGTAGCCCATCGCCGGAAGGATGGTCTGGACGTGCGGGTACTTCGTGTAGGTGTCCCGGATCGAGCCCACCGCGTAAGGACGCGCATCGACGATCTCGCCAGCGCCCTCGCGCGTCGCGAGGACCCAGCCTGCGCCGATGTGCATGCCGCCGTGGGTCAGCGTCGGGCCGTCCTCGACCACGAGCACCTTCTTCCCGCGGATCGCGGCGGGCTGGTCCGTGGTGATCTCGGAGGCCGCCTCGACGACAGCGGCGCCCGGGTTCAGCTCGGCCGCGGACCGGCGGACCGCGTCCAGGCCCGCGGCGTCGGCCGAATCCACCTTGTTGATCACGATCACGTCCGCGGCCAGGAAGTTCGCCGCGCCGGGGTGGTACGTGCGCTCGTGGCCGGGTCGCAGCGGGTCCGCGACCGTGACGAACAGGCTCGGCTTGTAGAACGGCAGGTCGTTGTTGCCGCCGTCCCAGAGGATCACGTCCGCCTCGGCCTCGGCGGCCTTCAGGATCGCGTGGTAGTCCACGCCGGCGAACACGACCGAGCCCTTCTCGACGTGCGGCTCGTACTCCTCGCGCTCCTCGATCGTGCAGTCGTGCGCGGCCAGGTCGTCGAACGTCGCGAACCGCTGCACCGCCTGCTTCGCGAGGTCGCCGTACGGCATCGGGTGACGCACGACCGCGACCTTCCTGCCCATGGCCCGGAGCACGCCGGCCACGAACCGCGACGTCTGGCTCTTGCCCGAGCCCGTGCGGACCGCGCAGACCCCGATCACCGGCTTCTTCGACACGAGCATCGTGTCGCGCGAGCCGAGCAGGACGAAGTTCGCCCCGGCCGCGTTGGCGCGCGCCGCACGCTCCATGACGTACTGGTTCGACACGTCGCTGTACGCGAAGACCACGTCGTCCACGCCGTGCTCGCGCACCAGCCGGACCGTGTCCGCCTCGTCGTGGATCGGGATGCCGTCGGGGTACAGCCTGCCCGCCAGTTCCGCCGGGTACTTGCGCCCCGCGATGTCCGGGATCTGGGTGGCGGTGAACGCCACCACCCGGAACGCGTCGTTGTTCCGGTAGACGCAGTTGAAGTTGTGGAAGTCGCGCCCCGCGGCGCCCATGATCAGGACCTTCCTCGCGCTCGCCACGATCGCATCCTCGTCGAGAGAGAACCAACGGACCGGGGCGTATTCTAGCGGGCGATCCCCTCGGGTCAACCCCGCGCCGCGCCGGTATTCGTTGCGATTCGCCTCGGTGCGTCATCGCCGCGGTCGCGGAGAGGTCAGTCGCACGAGCCGGACCAGCCGGTGGCGGCGCGCAGTACTCCGACGAGAGCGCTCCGCGCTGAGGCGCGGAGCGCTCGGCGGCCGCAAGGCGGCCGCGCAAGGGGGGTGGCCCGCGCCCCGCAACGCGGGGCGGCGGGCAGGGGGGCGAGCCGCGCCCCCCTCCGATCGATGCCCCTGGGGCCTGCCGGGTCGGGATGGTGGGGGACGCGTCTCGACCGGTGTCGTTCGGGACCGCCTACCGTGCGGGCCGGGCGACAGCGCGGAATGCTCGACGAGGAGGGGCTCGGAGCTTCGCGGGTCGCCGGAAGGCCGGGTGGCCCGAGACGGGCGCTACAGGCCCGCGATCTTCCGCGCCGCCGCAGCCGTCCTTGCCAGGGCCGTATCGAGCCCTGCCGGTTCGCAGAGGTTCTCCACGATCCCGTTCTCCCCGAACGCCTCCGCCATCGCGACGTGACGGCTTCCGAAGTCGGCCCGGCCGGCAGGCGACGAGCAGGCGTAGACGATGGCCGACGATGTCGCGGGTGCGGCCGGGCACCTGCACTCGAAGTAGCGCTTCCGGGCTTGCCCGGCGTCCGGCCCGGGCGTGGTCGCGGTCGCCGGGATCACGTCGCCGGTCACCGCGGCGAACACGATCCGCGAGGCGTCGGGCTTCAGCGACTTGAGCCGATCCGCCAGGTCGGTGACCGGCAGCAGCGGGCCCGGCGGCTGTCCGCATGTGCCGTCCGGCAGGCATCCGGTCGTGTCGGCGAGGCAGGGGCACTGGGCGTACTTCTCGGCCTTCACCGGCTCGGCCGCGGAGCAGTCGTTCTCGTCCGACACGACGAACACGACAAGGGCCGCTTCGTCGCGCAGGAACGCCTTGGCCTGATCTGCGTTCTCCCCGGCCGGGTCCAGGGCGATGACGGCCGCGAGCAGCCCCTGCTCCTGGTTCCCGCAGAGGGACTGCTTCGCGCCGACGGTCGCCATGCACGCGAACAGCCGCGCGGCCACCAGAGGCCGCACCTCGGCGTCGGCCATGCCGACCCATGCCGGCTCGCCAGGCCAGGTCCCCGTCTTCCAGTCCTCGACGGCGGCGTCGATCGAGGTCGAGTCCAGGACGGTCGGGCCGTCGGCCGGGCAGGTCTCCGTGGCCGGAGGCACGATGCAGCCCGCGCGGCTCTCGTCACCGCCAGGGAACACGCACTCCGCGGTCCCATCTCCCGACACGGCCGGGCAGGGGTTGGGGTCCTTCGTGCACTTGTAGCGGCAGGAGGACGACACCGCGTCCAGCACGATCGGAACGGGGGCCTGGTCGCAAACGTGGATCGGCACGGAGGGCCTCGTGTCGCACACCCAGTTCGCCACGTCCGGCAGCGAGGCATCGGCCCGGCACTCCGCGTCGGAGGCGCAGGGCAGCGACGTCTTCTCAACGCAATCGGGTGGAAACGACGTGGCCGGGGAATACAGGAACCGCCCCCGCACGGCCTCGGCCTTCTCCTTCGGGCAGACGTTGGTGGAGGTGACGGCGACGCGCAGGTCCAGCCCACCGAGCGCACCCGCAAACGCGCCGAACAGCCGCGCCAGGGCCCGCTGCTCCTGGCACATGGACGGGGAGTCGTCCACGACGAGCAGGAAGTCCACCTTCCCCTTGCCGGTCGCCGGGAGGTCCGGCCCCGAGGCTCCCGGATCGACGATCCACGTCTCCCCGGGGGCGCTGTGCACCTCCGAGCACCACCCGGAGGCGCTGTAGGCGACCCCCTCGTCCGAGCAGTGGTCGCGGCAGGCCTGGTCGCAGTCCTCGACCGTCAACGTCGCCTGCACCGTCTTGCCCGGCTGCGAGCACATGCAGTGGCAGCATGCCTTGCCGCCCTTGCAGGCGAGCGCGCCGGCGGCCGCGAAGCCGATGCAGGACGAGAGCACCCACGTCAGCACCCGGCCACCGTTCATGCGAATCCCTCCCGTCGAGTCGATGGGACTCCCTCCTGGAAACACCCCCGTGTGGGACTAGCGTACTCGCGCGGCCCGGTACGTCAACGGGATCGGGCGACGCCCTTGCGCGGGCATCCCGCGGCGATCGGACAGCGCGAGCAGAGCGGGGACACCGGCCTGCAGACCCGCTGGCCGAACGCGACCAGGCGCGTGTTGATCGGCTTCCAGTGCTCGGGAGGCAGCACGCGGCGGAGCACGGCCTCGGTTCCGCCCGGGTCGCGCGTGGTCACGAGGCCGAGGCGGTTCAGCACCCGGTGGACGTGGGTGTCGACGCACACGCCGGGCAGGTCGAAGCCCTCGGTCAGGACGAGGTTCGCGGTCTTGCGCCCGACGCCCTCGAACGACAGCAGCACGTCCATTTCGTGCGGGACGCGACCGCCGTGCTCGGCCGCGATGCGCGCGGCCATCGCGCGGATGCGTTTCGCCTTGGTCGGGTGGAAGTTCGCCGGCCGGATCGCCGCCGCGATCGCGTCCTCGGACAGGGCGGCGACGCCGGCGGGCGTGTCGGCCAGCGCGAACAGCCGGTCCGCGGCAGCCTCGGTCACCTCGTCCCTGGTGCGCAGGCTGATGACGGTCGCGACGAGCACTCGGAAGGGGTCGGCGTGCGACTCGGCCTCGCGCGTGACCGCGGGAGGCGGTTCGGACGCGAGGAACGCGTCGAGCGCGAACATGAGCGCGTCCCACGGCTCGCGGCGGGATTCGCCCTCCCCGCGGGGCCGGCGGGCGGGAGCGCGGGTCACGCGACCCCCGACACGGTCGGGGAAGGGGCCTCGGCCTCGACGGTGCCGTGCTCCTCCAGCCAGCGCTCCGCGTCGATCGCGGCCGCGCAACCCGTGCCGGCCGCGGTGATCGCCTGGCGATACCGCGTGTCCACGCAGTCGCCGCAGGCGAACACGCCGGGGACGCTCGTCTCGGTGCGCCGGCGCACGAGCACGTAGCCCTTCTCGTCCGTCTCGACACTGCCGCGGAACACGTCCGTGTTCGGCCGGTGCCCGATCGCGAGGAACAGGCCCTGCACCGGGAGCACGGTGTCGCGGCCGGTCACGCCGTCTCGCAGCCGCAGTCCGGTGACCTCCTTGCCGGTCTCGGTCAGGACCTCCAGCACCTCGGTGTTCCAGAGGAACCGGATCTTCGGGTTCGCCATGGCGCGCTGCTGCATCGCCTTGGACGCGCGCAGGCGGTCGCGGCGGTGGATCACGGTGACGCTCGACGCGAAGTGCGTCAGGAACGTCGCCTCCTCCATCGCGGTGTCGCCGCCCCCGACCACGGCGATGTCCTTGCCGCGGAAGAAGAAGCCGTCGCACGTCGCGCAGGCCGACACGCCGCGACCGCGCAGCCGCGCCTCGCTGTCGAGGCCGAGGTAGATCGCGGACGCGCCGGTCGCGATGACCACCGTCTGGGCTTCCACGACCTCCTCGTCGTCCACGGTGACGCGGAACGGGCGCTTCGACAGATCCACCGCGGTCGCGCTCCTGAACACGCACTCCGCGCCGAACCGCTGTGCCTGCGTGCGCATGCGGTCCATCAGGTCGGGGCCCTGGACCCCCTCCGGGAACCCGGGGAAGTTCTCGATATCGGTCGTGGTGGTGAGCTGGCCCCCCGGCTGGAGCCCCTCGAGCACCAGGGGGCTCATGTTGGCGCGCGCCGCGTAGATGGCGGCGGTCAGCCCCGCCGGGCCCGAGCCGACGATCACGATATTCCTCACGGTCCTCTCCTCTCCGGCGGCGGGGTGCCGCGTGACGGGCGGGGCGCGCCAGCGGCGCCCGGAATCCGATCAGACAACGGGCGTCCGCTGCACGCGCCCCCGTGCGGGCGGCGGCCGACCGTCCGCACGACTATAGGCACTGCCGGCGGAACCGCAAGGAGCGGAGGCGCTGAAGGGCCGCGGGGCTTGACGGGGGGCGGCGTCCGGGCCCACACTCCGCACGCGACGAGGTGGCTCGTGAGGCTGACGGTCAACGGGCGCGAGACGGAGCTGCCGGAAGGGGCGACGGTCGCGGACCTGATCGGGCGGCTGGGGATCTCCGGCCGGCCGGTCGCAGTCGAGCGCAACCGCGAGGTGGTGCCGCGGGCCGCGCACGCGACCACGGTGCTCGCCGACCGCGACCGCGTCGAGGTCGTCTCGCTGGTGGGAGGAGGATAGGATGGCGCAGGACCGGCCGCTCGTGATCGCGGGGACGGAGCTGAAGTCGCGGCTGCTCGTCGGCACGGGGAAGTACCCGGATTTCCATACGATGCGCGCGGCGCTCGAGGCCAGCGGGTCGGACGTGGTGACGGTCGCGCTGCGCCGCGTGGACCTGGCTGCGCGCGGCGAGGACTCGTTCTTCGCGTGCCTGCCGACGCACATGACGATCCTCGCCAACACCGCGGGGTGCTACACGGTCGAGGACGCGGTCCGTACCTGCCGGCTCGCGCGCGAGCTGGGGCTCGGGCCGATGGTGAAGCTCGAGGTGATCGGCGATCCGAAGACGCTGTTCCCGGACACGCACGGGCTGATCGAGGCCGCGCGCATCCTCGTCGCGGAGGGGTTCGTGGTCCTCCCGTACACGAACGACGATCCGGTCGTGGCGAAGCGCCTGGAGGAGGTCGGCTGCGCGGCCATCATGCCGCTCGCGGCGCCGATCGGGTCCGGGCTCGGGATCCGCAACCCGCACAACATCCGCCTGATCCTGGAGGCGGCGAAGGTCCCGGTCATCGTGGACGCGGGCGTCGGGACCGCGTCCGACGCGGCCGTGGCGATGGAGATGGGCTGCGACGGCGTCCTGATGAACACGGCGATCGCGGGCGCGCGCGACCCCGTGGCCATGGCGAACGCGATGCGGCTCGCGGTCGAGGCGGGCCGGCTCGCTTGGCTCGCCGGGCGCATCCCGCGCAAGGCATACGCGAACGCCTCCAGCCCCCTCGAGGGCGCGATCGAGTGACGGCCCGCCCGCCATTCCTGCTCTGCCTCGTGACCGACCGGGTCGCGGCCGGGGGCGACGACGCCCTGGTGCGGTCGTGCGCCGCAGCGGCCCGCGCGGTCCCCGCGGGCGCGCTCGGGATCGAGGTCCGGGAGAAGGACCTGGCCGCGCGCGGCCTGCTCGACCTGGTGCGTCGGATCCGGGCCGCGGTCGCGGGCACCGGCACGCCGGTCCTGGTCAACGACCGGCTCGACGTCGCGCTCGCCGCCGGCGCGGACGGCGTACACCTGCCCGGTACCGGCCTGGCGCCTGCCGACGCGCGACGGGCGTTCGGCGGGCTTGTCGGCGTGTCAACGCACTCGGCCGCGGCCCTGGCCGCGCTCGACCCGGCGTGCGTCGACTTCGCGACCTTCGGGCCGGTGTTCGACACGCCGTCGAAGCGGGCGTACGGCGCGCCCCAGGGCCTCGACCGGCTGCGCGAGGCCGCGGCCGCGAGCCGGGTGCCCGTCCTCGCCATCGGGGGCATCGAGGCGTCGAGCGTCGCCGGCGTGCTCGCGGCGGGGGCGGCGGGCGTCGCGGTGATCCGGGCGGTCCTCGCCGCCCGCGATCCGGGGGAGGCGGCGGTCCGGCTCATCGAGCGCGTGATCGGATCGGAAGGCGGCGCGGGGACGGGCCGAGGCTGATCGAGCGCGCCGCGCCGAGGCGCGGCGCGCTCGGCGGCCGCAAGGCGGCCGCGCAAGGGGGGTGGCCCGCGCCCCGCATCGCGGGGCGGCGGGCAGGGGGGCGAGCCGCGCCC
>VGRB01000254.1 GCA_016875475.1 Deltaproteobacteria bacterium | reverse complement strand
CCCGGAGCGGCGGTCCTGCCAGATCGCCAGGTAGTCGGTGCCGTCGGACGCGGCGACCGGGGAGAACTGCGGACGCGCTTGCCTGGCAATCGAGGCTGCGAACCTGACACGACGAACGTGTTAGGATCCGACCGCTCGGGGCGTTGAGGGTTTTCTCGTTGGAGGTGCACGCCGACAGCATTCCTGGTCCTTCTTGGCGCGGTCACGGCCGCTGGATGCGGCTCGGCCAGCGGCGACGGCGGTGCAGGAGGCGTGTGCGACGAGTTGGTCACGTGCGGGGCCATGAACGCGGACAAGTGCGCCGAGACGATGGGCATCCTGGAACTGTCCGAGGGCTGCGTCAAGGCCATCAACGACGCGCCCTGCCTCGAACACGCGAAGGAGCACCAGAGCTACGAAGGAACCTGTTTCCCGCCCTGCACGAACACCGAGGACATGTGCGCAGGCGACCTCCTCTCGAAGTGCGTGAACGGGTTGACCTTCACCTACAAGTGCTCGAGCGTCTGTTCTCTCAAGGGCATGAAGTTCACGGGAACGTGCGGCAGCTCCTACAAGGGCCAGGCATCTTCATCAGGCGGGGATGTCTGCTGGTGCCAGTAGCCCTTCGGCCGGGACCGTGCACCCGCGCGAGTCACTCGCCACGATCCAATCGGGGGCTTGAGACTGATATCGCCAGATGATACCATTGCACCATGACAACGCGGCACCAGCGGACCCTCGTTAGGGTCTTCGAGACGCCGGAGCGGCCCGACATCGCCTGGCGGGACATCGAAGCCCTGTTGTCGGCTGTCGGCGCCGAGTTGTCCGAAGGGCGCGGCTCTCGGATTCGCGTTGCCTTGAACGGCGTTCGTGCGGTGTTCCATCGGCCGCACCCGCGCAAGGAGGCCGACAAGGGGATGGTGAAGTCGGTCCGGAGATTCCTGACCGAGGCAGGTGTCAAGCCATGATGGAGTACAAGGGGTACGTGGCCAAGGTTGAGTTTGATGACGACGCAGGGGTCTTCCACGGCGAGGTTCTGAACCTGCGAGACGTGATCACCTTCCAGGGCAGGACTGTTGCGGAACTCCGCAAGGCGTTCCGCGACTCCGTGGACGACTACGTCGACTTCTGCGCCGAGCGGGGCGAACCGCCCGAGAAGCCGTACTCCGGCCATTTCGTGGTTCGGGTGGACCCTTCGCTGCACAAGGCAATCTCGACCCACGCGCGGCTCGCTGACAAGAGCCTGAACGCCTGGCTTCAAGAGGTCCTCCGGGATCGCGTGCGATAGGGCGCCGAACCAGTTGAGCCTTGCTCCCGTCCGTGGCGGAGGAGGGGAGCGAGGGCGATGAGGAGGGAGTCGGACGGGAGCAAGGCTGGGTTGAACGGACCCGCCAGGTAGGGCGTGGCGTGTCGCAGGCTCCTATGCGGACGTTGGCTCGGCCGAGGGCGCCGTGTCGAGGGTCGGACGTTGGCGGCGCGTGCCCGGAGGACGACGGTGTGTCGATGCCGGGTGTCCGGGCCCCGCCGACGCGATGACCGGACGGCGTGCGGCGCCGTGTCCGGGGTGCAGGAGGACCCGCCGAGGCGCAGTGGCAGCGAGGGCAGGCCGAGGCGCGTCACCGCGACAGAACGGCCGTCGCGGTGCCGCTGCCGCCGATGGTCGTCGCTACGGTTCGGCTCCCGTGTCCTGGTGGCGAGGCGCAGACACCCCGCGGCTCATCTGCACCTTGACATCAGAGCATCAAAGCACGACGATGCCACTGGAGGTGGCTCATGAACGCCATTGGGAAGCGTTCCACCGTGTACTTCGACCCTGACCTGCACCACGCGCTCCGCGTCAAGGCCGCCCATTCGCAGCGGACGCTCTCCGAAATCGTCAACGAGGCCGTTCGCCTCGCTCTCCGCGAGGACCAGGAGGACTTGGCGGCCTTCGAGAACCGCGCGCACGAGCCCCTGATGACCTACCAGGAACTCCTGGAGGACCTCAAGGCCAATGGCAAGATATAGCCTCCGGTTTCGCGATTCGGTGGCGAAGGATCTGCGGGCGATCCCCAGGAAGGACATCTCCCGGATTCTTCGCCGCTTCGACCAACTGGCAGAGGACCCTCGAGCGCCCGGCTCCGAGAAGCTCGCCGAACAAGACAGGTATCGAGTTCGACAGGGCGACTACCGGATCATCTACGAGATCCGCGACGAGGTGCTTGTCGTCGTGGTCGTGCAAGTCGGCAACCGTCGAGAGGTCTATCGAAAGAGGCGACACCACTGACCGGACGCACCTCGGCCTCGGGAAGGGGACGCCGGGCGGACGGCTCGCCACGACGGTCGCGGACGGTATCGCGGCCATCCGAATAGCGCTGCGATCTCGGCACGGTCGGAGTATTGGCTGGCGACAGCGGGTTCGAGGGATGGAAGTCCCTGTGGGCGCACTCGACGCGCGGACGATGGCAGATCGCCCGCCCCCGTCGGACGGCGTCGTCAGCCGGGGACGCAGCGCTTCCCGTCGCCGGTCCAGCCGGGCTTGCACGTGCAGGTGTAGCCGCCGTCCGTGTTCGCGCAGACCGCGGCGGGGTCGCAGGTGGCGAGGCCGGCGGCGCACTCGTCCACGTCGTCGCAGACCTTCCCGTCGCCGGCGAAGCCCTGGCGGCACGCGCAGTCGTACCCGCCGTCGGTGTTCGCGCAGTCCGCGTCCGCGGCGCACACGGCCTGGCCGGTGGCGCACTCGTCCACGTCCGCGCACCCGTCCGAGCCGCGGCCGGACCCTTCCCAGCCTTCCCCGCACGTGCAGTCGTAGGTGCCGGGGGCGTTGAAGCAGGACGCATGGGCGTCGCAGTCGTGCAGGCCGGCCGAGCACTCGTCCACGTCCTCGCACGCCGCCCCGGACACCTCCCACCCGGCCCAGCACTCGCATCCGTACCCGCCGGTCGAGTTGACGCAGGCCGCGTGGGAGTCGCAGTCGTGCAGGCCGAGCGCGCACTCGTCCACGTCCTCGCACGCCCGTCCGTCCCCCGCGAACCCCTGGCGGCAGGCGCAGTCCCAGGCGCCGAAGCGGTTCAGGCAGTCCGCGGCCTCGTGGCAGTCGTGGGTTCCCGCGGCACACTCGTCCACGTCTTCGCAGGTCAGGCCGTCGCCCGCGAAGCCTTCGCGGCAGGAGCACTCGTACCCGCCCGCGGTGTTGGAGCAGTCCGCCGCCGCGTCGCAGGCGGCGGTGCCGCCCTCGCACTCGTCCACGTCCGCGCACCCGCCCGGCTGCGAGCCGTCGCCCGAGTACCCGTCGAGGCAGGGGCAGGCGTAGCCCCCGTCCGCGTCCTCGCAATCGGACAGCGGGTCGCAGGTCGCGGTCCCCCCCTCGCACTCGTCCACGTCCTCGCAGCCGCCCGCCCGTCCGGCCACCCAGCCCGGGTCGCAGGCGCACGAGAAGCCGCCGTCCTCGTTGACGCACGCGGAGTGCGCCGGGCACCCGGCCTCGCCCGATGCGCACTCGTCCACGTCCTCGCACCCGCCGCCGGCCGCCGCCTCGTACCCGGGCGCGCAGACGCAGGCCACGTCCACCGTGCTCGTGGGCACGCACGCGAAGCGCTCGGGGCACGCGGCCGCGTCGTCCGGGCACGCGTCGAAGGCCGCGAGCGTGGCCGTGACCTCGGCCATGGGACCGGCCAGGTACCCGTCGGTCGCGTTGACGCGGCACCCGATCACCGTGCCGACCTTCACCGCGAGCCGGGCCTTCCACACGCCGGATTCCCGGTCGGCCAGGACCAGGGTGGTCGCGGTCCCGGCCTCCTCGGACACCTCCCCGTCCACGGTCCAGCGCACGAGGTACGTGACGGCATGGCCGTCCGCGTCCACGGCCGGGGCGTCGATCCGGCACTCCACGGTCGAGGCGACCGTGGGGACCGCCGGGTCGAGCGAGATCCCCGGGGCCGTGGGCGGGGTGTTGTCGATCACCACGGAGGCGAGTGCGACCGGGCCCTCCACGGTCCCGTCGCCCGCGCGCACGACCACGGTCCAGGTCTCGCCCGCGGCGGTCCGGTCGGCCGGGACCAGCGCGCCGGTCAGGTCCGCGACCTGCACGCCCGCCCTAAGCCACCCGTACGTGTGCGCTTCGAGCGGCACCGGTCCGGAGTCGGGGTCTTCCGCGGGCACGAGGATCTTCGCCACGAGGTCGTCCGTGGTCTTCGGGCTCGCCGGCTCGATCGTCACGACCGCCTGCCCCGGGGCCAGGTTCACCAGCACGGTCACGGCCGACTCGGCGCTCGCCCCGAGCCCGTCCCAGGCGGTGAGCGTGACCACGTTCTTGCCCGGGCCGAGCGAGTCGACGGTGAACGTCAGGACCCCGCCCGCGTCGGGGACCGGGTCCGCCGCCAGGGGCGGCACGCCCGCGGGCAGGTCCAGGGACAGGGACAGGTCCGCGGGGGCCGTGTCGTCGTCGGACACCCGCGCCCGGAACGTCACCGGCGTGCCGGACTGGACGAGCGTGCCGTCCGCGGGCTCCTCCCACGCGACTGCCGGCGGCGCGTTCGCGGCGAGGTCGTGCAGCACGAACGCCTCCCCGAGCGACGCCGGGTCGAAGGGGGCGGGGTCGGCCGGGGCGTCGGCTCCGGCGTCGACGGCCGCCTCGACCGCCGCGTCGAGGCCCGCGTCGTCCCCGGCGGCGCCCGGCACGCAGCCCGCCGCACCGAGAGCCAGGATCACCGCCAGGACCGGGAATCTCGCCGTCGTCACCATGGGATGCACGCTCCCCCGACGCAGACGCCGGTCTCGTTGTCGCACGTCGTGGTCCAGTCCGGCACGGTGACGTGGACGCACCCCGTGCCGGGCACCCAGCTGTCGTCCGTGCACTCATTCCCGTCGTGGCAGCCTACGCAGTCACCGTTCTTGCACACGTCCGCCTCGTTGTTCGGGATGCCGTCGTCGCACGCGGTGAGGTCCGGCTTCGGGTCGAAGGCACACCCGCTGTCGTTGCAGGCGCCCCGTATCATGCACTGCTTCACGGTGACGGAGTCGGTCGCCGTGCCCAGGGACACGCCGGCCCCGTCCCGGAACTCGACCTCGACCGTCTTCGCGCCGTCGCCCGCGGGCAGGGCCCATCCCGTCACGACGGGCGCATACGCCTGCCACGCCCCCCAGGCGCCCCCGGCATTCCGCATCCGCATCTCCCGGGCCCCAAGCACGACGTGCGCGCCGTCCACGACCGGGCCCCATTGGCCGGCCCAGCCCTCGCCGTCCATGGACCACATCACCATCATGATCTTGCGAGTGGTCGGCGGAATCGAGGTCGTGTTCTTCGCCGGCATGGCCCAGGTCCCGGCCGCGGTGGAGGTGCCCCACACGTCCGCCTCGGCCCCGAGGTAGCTGCTCCAGAACGGCGGTTCGACCTCGCCGTCGAATTCGTCCAGGAACCGGTACGTCAGCCCGACCTTGTCCGTGCCGGTCCGACCGTACCCGCGGCCGAAGAACCCGACACGGACCTGGATCCCCGCGTCGAGCTGTTCCGCGGTGTACCCGGCCGAGATCAGATCGATCGTCTGCACGAGCTGGCTGGTGCCGTGCGGGCCGACGAACCCCTTGGCCCCGAACAGCGGCTTGCCGCGCACGGGTTCGGGCACCGCCGTGTTGGGCACGATGCCCCATGCCTCGTAGCCTTCGTGCGACCAGTCCGTCAGATCCCCGGTCTCGGCACCCCCGTTCGAGACGAGGCTCCCGGGCGGCGCGATGTACAGCGAAACCGGCCCCTTCTCGATCTGCTCGATCCCGCTCACGTTCAGGCCGCTCGTCGAGGTGTCCACGCACGCGCCGTCCGACTTGACCTTCCCGGCCGGGCACGCCTGGCACACGTTGCCCGAGCACCCGCCGGACGCGCAGTCCCCGTTCACCAGGCACGCCTTCCCGTCCGCGCACCCCGCGCAGTTCCCGCCGCAGTCGACGTCCGTCTCGTTGGAATCCTTGACCCCGCTCTTGCAGTGGGAGGTCACGCACCGCAGCAGCGAGCTCTGGCCCGGCTGGCGGGACACCGCGAGAACCGAGGCGTTGATGCCGTGCACGCCCCAGGCGGTCGTGGCGTCGCGCACGGTCCTGGAGAACCACGCGTACGGGGCGCCGCACGTGCCCTGGAGGACCGGGTCCCACCAGCACCCCTCGTCCGGCCCGGCCATGGGCTCGCACCCGTTGCACAGCACGTGCCTGCAGGCCTCGGCGGTGCAGCCGCCGACCGCGATGTTGCAGGCCCCGCCCGTGACGGTGACGGAGCAGTCGCGGATCAGGCTCCGCATCTCGTCGATGTCCGGGGTGCGCCAGCCCGTGCCGGGCAGGCCCAGGCCCGCGCAAATGGAGTCCAGGCCGCTGTCCCAGCTCCGCACATAGACCGCCTTGTTCCAGACCAGCTTCGAGACCGGGTCCACGACCGTGCCGTCGCCGTTGTCGATCATCGTGGAGCAGAAGCCTGCCTGGCAGGTCTTCCCGCCGCCGCACGAGCTCCCGTCCGCCTTCGCGGCGCCGTCCGTGCAGGTCCCGTCCACGCACGTCCCGGCCAGCCGGCACGCGGTCGGCTCGCACACGACGCCCGTGCACGGGTCGCACGAGTTCGGGCAGGACCCTCCGCAATCGACGCCGCCCTCGTCGCCGTCCTGGCGGCCGTTCTCGCAGGTCGTGGCCACGCACAGGTTCCCGATCGAGCACACGCCGGACGCGCAGTCCCCGTCGAGGAGGCACGCCGTGCCGTCGGCGCAGGTCGCGCCGCAGGCCCCTCCGCAGTCCACGTCGGTCTCGTTCGCGTCCTTGCGCTGGTTCTGGCAGGCGGACGCGACGCAGAGCTTCGTGCCGGACGTGCACTGCGCGGACAGGCAGTCCCCGTCCGCCTTGCAGTTCTTCCCGTTCGCGCAGTCCGCGGTGCAGGACCCGCCGCAGTCCACGTCCGACTCGTCGCCGGACAGCCGCCCGTCCAGGCACGTGGAAGCGACGCACTTCAGGCCCACGGAGCACACGCCCGACAGGCAGCTCGCCCCGGATGTGCACGCGAGCCCGTTCGCGCACTTCAAGGGGCAGGACCCGCCGCAGTCCACGTCCGTCTCGGTCCCGTCCTTGCGCTCGTCCACGCAGGTCGATCCTACGCAGACCTTCGAGGTGGTGGCGCACAGGGTCGAAAGGCAGTCCCCGTCGCCCGCGCAGCCCTGGCCGTTCGAGCAGTCGAGGGCGCAGGTCCCCCCGCAGTCCACGTCGGTCTCGGACCCGTCCTTCCGGCCGTCCAGGCAGGTCGAGGCGACGCACTTCGAGCCCACCGAGCACACGGCCGACACGCAGTCCGCGCCCGTGGCGCACGAGAGCCCGTTCGCGCAGTCCGCGGCGCAACTGCCGCCGCAGTCCACGTCCGTCTCGTCGCCGTCCTTGAACTCGTCGAGGCACGTCGAGGCGACGCACACCTTCGACACGGACGCGCACATGCCGGACTGGCAGTCCTGCTCGCTTCCGCACGCGCGCCCGTCGGCGCAGTCCGCGACGCAGGAGCCGCCGCAGTCGACGTCGGTTTCCGTCCCGCTCTTCCGGCCGTCCTCGCAGTAGGTGCCGACGCACAGGCCCCCGGTCGAGCAGATCCCGGAAACGCAGTCGCCCCCCCCCGTGCACGCGAGCCCGTTGGCGCAATCGAGCGGGCACGAGCCGCCGCAGTCCACGTCCGTCTCGGTCCCGTCCTTGCGCTCGTCCTGGCAGGCCGAGGCGACGCAGACCCTGGAGACCGAGGCGCAGAGCGCGGACTGGCAGTCGCCGTCCCCCCCGCAAGCCCGGCCGGCCGCGCAGTCGAGCGGGCACGAGCCGCCGCAGTCCACGTCGGTCTCGGTCCCGTTCTTCCGGCCGTCCTGGCAGAAGTCGGCCACGCACGCGCCCGCGGCCGAGCAGATGCCGGAGGTGCAGTCCGCGGCCACGGCGCACCCGAGCCCGAGCCCGCAGTCCGCGGCGCAGGAGCCGCCGCAGTCCACGTCCGTCTCGTCGCCGTCCTTCCGCTGGTCGAAGCACGGTCCGGTCACGCACACGGCCGAGATCGCCGCGCACGAGGCGGAGATGCAGTCGTTGTCGAAGAGGCAGCCCTTCCCGGTCGCGCAGTCCGCGGCGCCCC
>VGRB01000253.1 GCA_016875475.1 Deltaproteobacteria bacterium | reverse complement strand
CACCACGCCGATCGGCATGTTCTTCTTGCCCTCGGCCCCGACGTAGAACAGCGCGTGGGGCACGAGGCTGCCGTCCGGGCACTTGATCCTGTTCGCGAGCGGCCGGCCCGCCGCGTCCTTCAGGATCTCGTCGCCGTTCGCGGGCTGGAAGTGGAGCGCCTCCTCGAACGTGCGGTGCTTGACGTTCGATGGGTGGTCGGTCTGGAAGACGAAGTCGATCCCGCTGAGGCACGGCGCCGCGCGAAGCTCCGCAAGGCACTGGAGCATGAACGGGCTGTCGTCCGCGGGGCGCTTCTCGTCCGCCCCCCCGAAGCACCCGTCGTGCGACCAGAGCGAGTGCAGGTGGACGATCCCGCGCATCGCGGTGAAGCCGCGGTTCTTCGCGCCCCACGGGACCGGGGGCGTGATGCCGGGATCCGCCGCCACCTCCGCCGCATCCGGCGTCTCGTCAGCCGCGTCCGCGACATCCGCCGCGCCCGTGTCCGCGCTCCCCCCCCCGGACCCGCACGCGACGCAAGCCAGCAGGATCCCGACCCCGATCCCGTACCCGTGCCCGAGCCCGTACCCGTACCCGTACCCGTACCCGAGCCCGTACCCGTTCCCGCCATTCCCCACGAGCCTTCCCGTTCTCATGCCATCTCCTTCAGGTGCAGCCACTTCACGTACCGCTCGACGATCCCGTGGCGCGAGCCCTCGTCCACGTCGAGCACCTCGAGGTGCAGCAGCGGATTGCCGCCCCCCTCCGAGGCGGCCGACGCGCCGACGAAGCGGCACGTGCAGGTGACGGGCGCCACGCCGTCCGCGGCCGGGATATCGAACCGGACCGCGACGTTGACGTCCGCGCGCTTCAGCACGCGCCGGGTCTCGATCGACATCGCCCCCATGCCCAGGCGCCGGATCGTCCCGTGGAAGGTCTGGCCCTCCTCGGTCACGGTGGCGTCGACCCGCGCCGGCGCGCCCGAGGACGCGCGCATGACCTGCCGGCTGACCACGCCCTTGCCCACGGGACGCAGGCGGCGCGTGGAGATCGAGCGGTCCTTGAACTGCGGCTCGGGCACGGGCGGCGGCGCGAAGGTGTAGACGTTACGCGGCCCGCCCTGGTGGGTGGGCACGCCGACCTCGATCACGGGGCGATCGATGCCGCACACCTCGGAGAGGAAGCGTTCCAGCTCGTCCGGCCCGCCGGCGTTGACCGCGCGCTCCCAGCAGACGCCGATGCCCGGCACCGGCTCGGTCTGTCCGCGGACCGCCCGCCCGAACAGGAAGAGCGGCCGGGTCAGCCCCTCGACGCTGCGGAATACGAGCGCCACGGGCGAGCCGATCGGGACCTCGGCGGGGTCGGGCACCTCCAGGAACATGCCCCCCGGGCTGACGTCGAGCGCCACTCCGTCGAGCCGGACCCCGTCGATGTAGCAGTAGATATCGCGGTTCAGGGGGCGACGCGCGAATCGTCGTCGGTCGGGCTGCACGGGCACGTTCCGCCTCCACCCGGGGGCCGCCCGGAAGGGTATCACAAGCGCGGTCCGAATCGCCCCCGGCAGGCCCCAGGGGCATCGATCGGAGGGGGGCGCGGCTCGCCCCCCTGCCCGCCGCCCCGCGTTGCGGGGCGCGGGCCACCCCCCTTGCGCGGCCGCCTTGCGGCCGCCGGGCGCGCCGCGCTGTCGCCCGGCCCGCGCGGCAGGCGGTCCCGAACGACACCGGACGAGACGCGTACCCCGCCTTCCCGACCCTGCAGGCCCCAGGGGCATCGATCGGAGGGGGGCGCGGCTCGCCCCCCTGCCCGCCGCCCCGCGTTGCGGGGCGCGGGCCACCCCCCTTGCGCGGCCGCCTTGCGGCCGCCCGGCGCGCCGCGCCGTGGCGCGGATCGCTCACCGGTCGCGGGTTCGCCGTATAATCGCGCCGCCTTCGACGGGACCACGGCCGATGGGCGAACGCGATCGAAGCAGCTTGAAGTCGATGAAGCGCGTCCGGAACATCGGGATCATCGCGCACATCGACGCCGGCAAGACCACGGTGACCGAGCGCCTCCTGTTCGTCACCGGGCGCACCCACAAGATGGGCGAGGTCCACGACGGCGAGGCCGTGATGGACTGGATGGTCCAGGAGCAGGAGCGCGGGATCACGATCACGAGCGCGGTCACGACGTTCGACTGGAAGGGCCACGAGGTGCACCTGATCGACACGCCCGGTCACGTGGACTTCACGATGGAGGTCGAGCGGTCGCTGCGCGTCCTCGACGGCGTTGTGGTGGTGTTCGACGGCGTCAGCGGCGTGGAGCCGCAGTCCGAGACGGTGTGGCGCCAGGCGGACAAGTACCGCGTCCCGCGGCTGGCGTTCGTGAACAAGATGGACCGCGTGGGCGCGGACTTCGGGATGTCCGTGAAATCGATGCGCGATCGGTTCGGCCAGCGGATCCTGCCGATCCAGCTCCCGATCGGTGCGGAGGCGGCGTTCGAGGGCGCGGTCGACCTGGTCCGGCTGCGGTCGCTGCGGTGGGACGGCGAGGACCCGCGCGAGACGGCCGAGGAGGAGGGGATCCCGGCCGGCATGGAGGACGAGGTCCGGCAGGCGCGCGAGGAGCTGGTGTCGGGGATCGCGGACTTCGACGAGACGATCGCGGACCGCTACCTGAACGGCGAGGAGATCGGCGCGGACGACCTGGTCGCGGCGATCCGCCGGGCCACCGTCGATGGGCACGTGGTGCCGGTGATGTGCGGGTCGGCGCTTCGCAACAAGGGCATCCCGCCGCTGCTGGACACGTGCGTCGATCTGCTCCCGTCGCCGGCCGACATCCCCCCCGTCGTCGGCACGCACCCGAAGACCGGCGAGCCGGAGGAGCGCCCGCACGACCCGAACGCGCCGCTCTGCGCGCTCGCGTACAAGGTCCAGGTGATGGACGAGGGCCGCCGCCTGACCTACCTGCGCCTGTACTCGGGGCGAATCGACGAGAAGGCCGAGGTCTACAACGCGGCCCGCGGTGTGAAGGAGAAGCTGTCGCGCATCTTCCTGATGCACGCGAAGGACCGGAAGCGGCTGGAGGAGATCGGCGCCGGGAACATCGTGGGGGTGCTCGGGCTGAAGCTGACCGGCACCGGCGACACGATCTGCGATCCGGCCGCGCCGATCGTGCTCGAGCGCATCGGCGGGTACGAGCCGGTGATCTCGATGGCGATCGAGCCCGAGGCGCAGTCCGACAAGGAGAAGCTCGACGCGACGCTGGCGCGCATCGCGGACGAGGACCCGACGTTCCGCTCCCGCGAGGACCCGGATACCGGCCAGACCGTGATGTCCGGGATGGGCGAGCTGCACCTCGAGATCGTGACCGACCGAATCCGGCGCGACTTCGGCGTGCCCGCGCGGACCGGTCGGCCGCAGGTGCTGTACGCGGAGACCGTGACGCGGGCGGGCGACGGCTTCGGGACGTGCGACATCAACACGGACGAGGCGAAGGTCTTCGCGCGGGTCGGCCTGCACGTCGCCCCGGCGGCGCGCGGCGCGGGCGCCTCGTGCGACGCGGCGGGGCTGATCTTCCCGCCGGCCATGATCGAGGGGGCGCGGCTCGGCGTGCTCGACGCGCTGAAGGGCGGCGTGCTGCACGGATGGAGCGTGACCGACGTGGCGGCGCGCGTCACGTCGATCGAGGCGCGCGAAGGCTTCCAGTGCGACCCCACGGCCGTCAAGATCGCCGCGATGAACGCGGTCAAGGACGCGTGCGAGGC
Source organism: Deltaproteobacteria bacterium (assembly GCA_016875475.1). Classification (GTDB taxonomy): domain Bacteria; phylum Myxococcota_A; class UBA9042; order DTJE01; family DTJE01; genus VGRB01. The sequence continues at coordinate 4,493 of VGRB01000253.1, read as the reverse complement.
CGCGGCCCCGGCGCGGCTGGCGCCGATCGGCGCGGTCGAGGTGGTCTGCCCGCCCGAGTTCATGGGCGAGGTGCTCGGGTCGCTCCAGGCGCGGCGCGGGCTGATCGAGTCCATGGACGACCGCGGGACCGCCAAGGTGATCCGCGCGTCCGCCCCGATCGAGCGCATGTTCGGCTACGCGACCGAGCTGCGGTCCCTGACCCAGGGCCGCGGGACCTTCACGATGCAGTTCGCGCGATACGACGTGGAGTAGGGTGACGGCTCCCTCTGCGGCTCCGTGAAGAGGGCGAGGATCGCGGATCGGGTCGCCGTCACGGCACCGGGACCTCGGGGGGCAGGAGTCCCAGGGACAGCCACGGGACGTACGTGATCACCATCAGCGCGATGAACAGCACGAGGACGAACGGGATCGCCACGCGGTACATCCGGGTCATGGGCTGCTTGAACGCGAGGCTCGCCACGCACAGGTCGATGCCCGCGGGGGGCATCAGGTAGCCGATCTGGAGGTTCGCGATGAAGATGATCGCTAGGTGGATCGGGTCGATCCCGACCTCCTGCGCGACCGGCTTGATCAGGGGCACGACCACCATGATCGCGCTGAAGATGTCGAGGAACCCGCCGACGATCAGAAGGAAGATGTTGAGCGCCAGCAGGAACGTCCACTTGCTGGTGAAGAACTGCTGGGCGACCTCGAAGATCTTCATGGGCACCTCGGCGTCGACCAGGTAGTTGGTCAGGCCGAGCGCGCAGCCCAGGATGGTCAGGATCGCGCCGACCAGGATCATGCTGTTGCGCATCACGCGCGGCATGTCCCGCCGGATCTGCAGATCCTTGTATACGAAGACCTCCACGATCAGGACGTAGGCGGCCGTGATCGCCGAGACCTCGGCCACGGTCACGATCCCGCCGAAGATGCCGGCCACGATGATCACCGGGACCAGCGCCTCCCACTTGAACTCCCAGATCGACCCGAAGAACTCCTTCGCGGAGAGCTTCGTGCGCACCGCGTCGGACCGCAAGGCGACCCAGACGCCGAACACGGACAGCACGACCACGGTCAGGAGCCCGGGCAGCAGGCCCGCGATGAACAGCTTGTTGATCTCCACGCCTGCGACCATGCCGTAGACGATCAGCGGCAGGGCAGGGGGGAGCAGGAGGCCCATGGACCCGGCCGCCGTGCACAGCCCGAACGAGAACCGTTCCGGGTACTTCTCGGCGATCAGCACGGGCAGGAACAGGCCGCCGAGCGCGATGATCGTGACGCCGGAGGCGCCCGAGAAGGTCGTGAAGAACGAGCACGCGAGGATCGTCGCGATCACGAGGCCGCCGGGCAGCCAGCCCATGCAGGCGCGCGCGACGCGCGCAAGGCGCTTCGCGGTCCCGCCCTCGGCCATCAGGAAGCCGGCGAAAGTGAACATCGGGATCGTGATCAGGAAGGGGTTCGCGGCCAGCCGGTACAGCTCGACGATGGCGTTCTGGGTGTCGATGCCGGCCGCGGCGAAGGACGCCATGGCCGTGCTGCTCACGATCACGAACAGGGGCGTGCCCAGGAGCGCGAGCGCGAGGATCGCGACGCTGAAGACGGTCATCGTCATGGCGCCACCTCCTGCGCGGAGGCCGGTGTCGGCGTCGTCGCAACCGCCGGCGCGGGCGCGCCGTGCTCCGGGCGCGCGGTCAGCTCGGCGCGCCGGGCGTCGATCTCGGCGCGGTCGATCCCGATCGCGGCCAGGATGCCCAGGAGCGCCTCGAAGGCGAAGTGCCAGGCGAGCAGGGCGAACCCGAGCGGGACGATCGTGATGCCGGCCCACGACGGCACGTCGCCGTAGAGCATGCCGCCGCCCTCGCGTTCGGCCATCATGAAGCGCCAGGCCGCGCGGGTCAGGAACACGCACGCGACCAGCGACACCAGGTCCAGCAGGATGCGCAACTTCTCGCGGCCCTTCTCGGGGAAGAGGCGCGACAGCGCGTCGATCGCGATGTGGCTCCGGCGGCTGACCGCCAGCGCCGCCCCGAAGAAGCCGATCCAGAGGAGCAGGTGCCGCGTCACCGCGTCGATCCACGGGAACGCGATCTTCTTCAGGAACGCGATCGTGGGTGTGTCTTCCGGCAGCGCAGCCGGCGCCGGCGGCGGCATCGCCACCACGGTCCCCGTACCCGTACCCGTGCCCGTGCCGGTACCCGCCGCAGCCTGCCCCCGCGGCTCCCCCTCGTCCTCCATGTCCCCGCCGTACCCCCCCGCGGCCGGAGCGGCGGCAGGAGCCTCGGCTTTCGCCTCGTCCGCCGGCGCCGCCTCATCGTCCATGTCGCCGCCGTACCCTCCCGCGGCGGGAGCGGCCGGCGCTGCCGGTGCGGCTGCCGGCGCGGCCTCTTCCTCGTCCATGTCGCCGCCGTAGCCGCTGCCGGCCGCGGGTGCCGCCGCGGGTGCCGGGGCGGCGGGGGAATCGGGTACGGGCACCGGCACGGGTACGGGGGCCGCGGCCTTGACCGACGCATCGGCCTCGGCCGCGGCCTCGCCCTGCATCCGCAAGACCTGCGGCGCGACCAGGTTCCGGTACGCGACCGAGTACAGGGTCAGGAGCAGGAGCGCGACGAGCGAGGCGGCGAGGACGAACCCCTCCACCTTGGCGAGTCCCCGGTCGAACGCCAGCAGCAGCTTCATGTCTTCTCCCGCGGTCGACGGGGTCGGGACCGCCCCCCGCGCGTCCTCGGCCGGCGGCGTTCAGGCCGCCGCCGGCCGCCCCACGGTGAACGGGACGGCCGCGCGGGGGGCGGAGCAACTCACCTGGGAGCCTGCTTCAGCAGTCCCTCGACCTCCTGCAGGAGCCCCGGCTTGAACATCTTGGCGGAGATGTTCGCGCGCACCTTGGCCGCGATCTGGACCATCCGGTCCACCTCGGGCTGGGGCACGTCCACGAGCTGGATGCCCTGCTTCTTCAACTGCGCGATCGCCTCCTTGTTCTTGGCCCGGATGACCTTGCGCAGGTCCGCGTGGTGCTTCCCGGCGATCTCGAGGATCTTCGCCTGCTGGTCCGCCGGGATCCTGTCCCACTCGGCCTTGGTCACGACGGTCGCGCCGATGCCGATCGAGATCGCGAGCTTGGTCACGTACCTGGTGTACTTGTCCCACTGGAGCGCGATCGCGCCGAGCGGCGAGTTGTAGACGCCGTTGATCATGCCGCGCTGCAGGCCCGGCAGCACGTCCGGCAGCGAGAGGCTGACCTGGGCGATGCCCGCGGTCTCGAAGAACGCCTTGCTGATCGGCTCGTCCTCCCAGCCCCACATCTTGACGCCGTTGAAGCTGGCGAGGCTGCTCACCGGCGTCTGCGTGAAGATGTAGGTGTACCCGATGTCCGACCACCCCAGGATGACGAAGCCCTTGGCCTTCACCATCTCCTGGAAGCGGCCCGCGAGCTTGTCCCGCACGAAGTCGAGCTGCGGGTACGTCTGGAACATCAGCGGCATCTGGAGCACGAGCGTGTTCGGCTCGATCATCTGGAGCCCGACGCCCGTCAGCCCGGCGCCCTGGATCTGGCCTCCGCGCATCTTGCGGACCATGTCCTTCTCGTCGCCGGACACCATCCCGGGGTAGAACTTGAACGTGACGTTCCCGCCCGTCGCGGTCTCGACCTCCTTGGCCATCGCGGTGTAGGCCGCCATCCAGGGCGAGTCCTTCGGCGCGACGGTCGAGATCTTCAGCACGACCGGCTCCGCGGCCGCGGACGCCGCCGCGAGCCCCAACGCCAGGAACGCCGGCACTGGAAGGAGCCTACTCGAGCGAGCCATCGTCGACCTCCACGTTGGTCCCCGGGGCCGGAGCCGGAGCGGGGCACGCCCCGCCCTCGGCGAACAGGTCGCCGGCACGGCCCAGCCACCGGGCCGCCCAGCGCTTCGACACGTTGTTCATGAGCTGCCGGCGGGGGAGCGAATCGTCCGGCGCCGCCAGCACCTCGCGCAGCAGCGAGCAGTAGAGCGCGTGGTCCTGCACCAGGACCGCGTAGTACCGTGCGTACAGGAACCTGCCGAGCAGGAACTTCCCGTCGGAGACCGCGATCCCGCGCTCGAACAGCTCCTTCCCCTTGACAGGGTCCCCGCCGAACATCGCCGGCCGGCCGGCCGCGACGCCGCCCGCCATCAGCAGCGGCAGTCCGTCGAAGTACCTCTCGTCCAGCTCGATCACGCGCGCCCCCAGCAGTTCCGCGCGCGGGACCTCGGCGATGCGAGCCGGGTCCGACTGATCCATGTTGATCCGCCCGACCCAGGCCATGGTGAACCAGAACAGGCCCGGGACGTCCGCCTTCCTGAGCTTCGCCAGCCTGGCCTTCGCCACGTCGGCGCGCGGGTCCTCCAGCTCTCGCCGCACCTCGACCGGACCGAGCAGCCGCGCCGCGTATCCCTGGGCGCGCTCGTAGAGCCCCGTCGCCCGCAGCCGGAGCGCCTTGGCCCGGGCCGCGTCCCCCGCCGCGTCCGCCAGGTCGATGTCGTCCTCGATCACG
>VGRB01000252.1 GCA_016875475.1 Deltaproteobacteria bacterium | reverse complement strand
CGTGCCGGCGATCGAGGCCTTGCCGATCGGCAACGGCAAGGGCGTCGGCTACTGGGACGGCGAGACCGGGATGGGCCCCGCGCCCGGCGGGGAGCCGAGCGCGGGCGCCGGCGGCGACGCCATGGGCAACTGCGACGGCACCGACGCGTTCTTCGGACTCCCCGACCTCTGCATCGAGCCTCGGTAGCTCCAGGCCCCGGCCCGCCGACAACCGCCCGAACCCGCGCCCGTTTCCGCGGGGGGGTCTGACACCCGCCCTCGCTCGGCCTATCACCCCGCCGGTGGGCGTTTCGGGGGGTAGAGGGTTGCCCCCCGTTCGCTCCACGACCTCCCCGTCGAGATCGGGTCGCGCCACCACTACATGGCCGCGCAGGTTCTTGGCGGCCAGAAGGAGGCGAAAGAAGGCGGCACGGTCGGCATCCCCATGGTGGGCCCCGGCATGCCGCGATCGACACTGAAGTCGAAGACGCCCCCGTCCAAGTGGCCCAAGGCACTGGTCGGCCGTTCCGAGGGGACGTTCATCGGGACCGTCCAGACGAAGAAGGGACCGATGTACGGCGTGTGGCGGCGGGTCCGTCGTGACGCGACCAGCGGGAAGCTCACCCGGGGCAAGGGCAAGAACACCCGCCTCGGCCTGCGCCTCCTCTACGAACTGGCCGAGAAGGTCAACATCAAGGGCCGCTGGCCCATGAACCGCCAGGTCCAAGCCCTCCGGGCCGCGCGCTGGCCCACCAACGCCCGCGAGGCCGTCGAGTACGCCCTGCGGACGGCGCGGACGTCGGGTGCGGGTGCATCGGGCGCGGGATGCTCGCGACGCCGGGCACGCTGGAACTGGCCGAGGCCGACGCGGGCGAGCAGGCCCGGGCCGAGGCGCTGCTCCGCAAGGTCGCCCAGGACATCAAGAACTGATGGAGGACGCGATGGCGACGACAACGCACGAGACCGCCGGGACCTTCGTGAAGCGCCTGCGCGACGACGTGGACGCCATGTACGACGGGCGGATCGACGACGACGAGCACCGGCGCCGGAACCGGGTGACGTGGGACGCGATCGTCGCGGCGGATTCCGCGGTCGAGAGCGCGGTGCTCGCAGACCTTCGGTCGCGCCTGCCAGCGCCGCAGACCCAGGGATGACGCGACGGGCCAACCCGGGGATGGTCCCCGGCGCGCCCGCCGCTTGATGGAGGACCAGATGAGCACGAAGCACGGACCAAAGGGCAAGGGCAACGGGATCCAGGGCAAGGCGGCGACGAAGGGCAAGCGCGTCGCGAAGGCGGTCCCGGCCCCCGACGCGGTCGTCGAGGAGACGGCGGGCGATGCGGTCGCGGACGACGCGGCGGGCACCGAGGCCGAGGCCCCCGCGGGCGACGACACCCCGATCGACGCGGACGCCCCGATCGAGGACGCCGCCGCAACGACGGAACCGACCGCGAAGCGGAAGCGCGACATGACGATCGAGGACCTGCAGGCCGAGTTCCGGCGGGTGATCGGACGCGACACCCAGTCCCGCGACCGCCGCTACCTCCTGTGGCGCCTGTCGGCGGGCGGCCTGCGCCGCAGCCCGGCCGGGCCGATCCAGAAGCGCGCCCCCCGCGACAAGGCCGACATGCAGGTCCTGCCCCTCGGGCTCCTGCGCGAGACGACGCGACTGCTCGACGCCGCGGTCAAGGCCAGCGGGGTCAAGAACCGGAGCGCCTTCATCCGCACCGCCCTGATCGAGAAGCTCCGCGCGATCGGGGACCCGGACGCCGACGCCGCCGCGGACGCGCTGGATGCCGAAGCCGGCTGACGGCCCCGCCCTACATCCCCCGGTAGACGTCCCGCCTGTGCCCGACCCTTACGACCAGCACCAGCAGGATCCGATCGCGGACCTGGTACGCGATCCGGTAGTCGCCCACGCGGATCCGGCAATGGTCGCGGAACCCGGCGAGCTTCGCGGAGCCCGGAGGACGTGGGTTGGTCTCCAGGCCAAGGATCGCTTCGTCCACGCGGCGGCGGACCTCGATCGGCAGGTTGCGCATCTCCCGCAACGCAGACGGCTTGATATCGACCGTGTAGGGCATCAGCCGAGCCCGAGTTCAGCACGGGCACTGCGGTATGGAACGGGCTTCTCGGTCCTGTCGGCATGCCGGCGGCGAATCTCGGCCGCTTCTTCCGAATCGGGAGTTTCGACGGGGATTGCGCTCCTTCGCCGCCGTGCGAGCTGGCGCGCCACGGTGAGGACGACCGCGGCGTCGTCATCCGACAACTGCTTGACCACGCGCTCGATCTGGGCACTGACAGGACTCATGACCTGACCTCCGGCCTTCTCGATTCTAGATTCCCGACGCGCTACCGTCAATCCGGATCGCAGTTTGTACGCACCCCATCGCGTGCCGGAGCTTGGCCTCCGGGCACAAGGCGTATGCGGACCGCAGCTCGTCCATGGCCTGGTCGTACTTCTTCTCGCCCATGAGGACGTTCGCGTGCTTGGCCAGCCGCACCGCACGAGCGCGGTTGGCGGTCGGGCAGGTCGTCTGCGCGCCCGCCGGTGCAGTTGCGACGAGCAGGGCGCAGGCCGACAACGCCGCGACGAGGCGAGCAACGCGAAACGGCTCATCCCGCTTCAACATCAGCTCCTCCGTCAGTGGAATCCCGGGAAGCAGTAGTCATCGCCCTTCGTCCGGTGCCCGTCCGGCGCGATACAGTCCCGCGTGAACGGGCAGCGCAGCGACGTGCAGGCCGGCAGCTTCGGGGCCGGCGCGGGCGGCTTCGGGCCGAACGGCGGCGGCTTCGCGACGACCGGCGGCTCGGGCGCAGGCGCCTTCACGACGTCGGGGGCCGGTGCCGGGCCGGGGTCGGGCACTGCAACGACGGCGGTCGCCGCGAGGTCCGCGTCGATCGACGGGACGTCCGGGCGCGTGGCGGCAGGGGCCACGGCCCGATCGTCCGAGCGCGTAGACGCCACCAGCCACGCTGCCCCCGCGCCCAACAGCAGGGCGAGCAGCACGAGCCACGGCTTCCAGCGGACACGGGGACGCTCCTCCGCGACCTCGGTGGGCACCTGCACTTCGCGGGACGCGGTCGGAACCTGCGGCAACGCGGCGGTCGCCTGCTCGGGCGGGTCAGGCGTGCCAAAGCGGACCGTGGCATCCCGCAGGCTCGCGTCCAGCAGTCGCGCGACCTCCAGGGCCGGGCCCGGGCGGTCGGCCGCGGCCTTGGCCAGCATCGATAGCACGACCCGCTCCAGCGCGGGCGGTACGTCCGGCGGAAACCCGTCCACCACCAGCGGCGGCACCGGGTCCTGCGCGTGCTTCATCATCACCGCGAGCGGCGTGTCGCCGGTGAACGGCTCCCGCCCCGACAGGCAGTGGTACAGGATCACGCCCAGCGAGTGGATGTCGGTCGCCGGGCCGACCTGGTGCGCCCGGCCCTGCTCCGGCGCCATGTACGTCGGCGTGCCCATCACCACGCCGCTGCGCGTCAGCGCCGAGTCCGACCCCGGCATCGCCACCTTCGCGATCCCGAAATCCAGCACCTTCACGAAGTCCCGCTCCCCCGCGACGTCCGTCAGGATGATGTTGTCGGGCTTCAGGTCCCGGTGGACAATCCCTTGAGCATGGGCCTCGGACAGGCTCTTGCATACCTGGACCGCCACGCGGGCCGCCCGTTCCGGCGGCAGCCGCTTTTCCCGGCGCAGCACCTTCGCGAGCGTCGGGCCGACCAGCAGTTCCATCGCGATGAACAAGAGCCCGTCGTCGGAGTTCCCGTAGTCGAACACCCGGACGGTGTTCGGGTGCTGGAGGCGGCTCGCGGCCAGGGCCTCCCGCTGGAACCGCCGCACCAGGTCCAGGCGGTCGTTCGCCTCGGACAGCGTCTCCGCCCGGATGACCTTCACCGCCACCCGCCGCTTCATCGTGATCTGGTCTGCGAGGTAGACCTTGCCCATGCCCCCGCGGCCGATCGGCTCGAGGAGCCGGAAGCGCCATGCCAGCACGGTGCCCAGCAGCGGGTCCGCCGCCTCGCGAAGCAGGGTCTCGTCCACAGTCGGCGTACCGTCGTGCGGGCAGGTCGCGTCAGGGGTGGTTCGTTGGCACTCCGGGCAGATCCGCACGGTCAAGCCCTGAATTCAATCGGCCGGGTTCTACTTCAGATTCCCGTGGGAAGGGAAACCCGAATCCAGAACTCTCCAAGAGGTTGCGGGCGACTCGGCGGTAGCGTGGAAGGGAGTGATCGTCATGCCGCAAGTCGCAGTCGCGAGTTGTCGATCATAACCTCAACAACCTGGGGGAATCCCCCGGCTTTGCCGGGGAGACAGCCAGAGTTTGACAGTTCCGGGGGTGGCATCGTGAACTCCTCGTCGTGAGCCGCCCAAGGCGCACGGCAAGGAGTTCACGATGCAGGACAGAGAGAGCCTGAACCACAGTCGGTGGGAGTGCAAGTGCCACGTGGTCTTCATTCCCAACGACTCCCGGCCGGTCCCCGCGGGTGCGCTGGCCGCGGGCGTCGGGGCCCGCCTCGCGGTCCCCACGCTGCTGTTCGGCGTCTGGTTCGGCCCCGTGGTGGACGTCGCCGCCCGGATGCCGGGGTAGCGCCGGGCTCCGCCGCGCGGGTGCCGAGGGGGACGTCCGGGGCCGGGGCCGTGCCGGCCCCCGACGAGCACGACGAGGACGCCAGGAGCGCGAGCAGGAGGGACCGGGCCACGAGGCGTCTCCCGACGGACCCGTCGATTCCATTGTCCGGGTCCGCGGGGCGCAAACTGGGATAGGATTGTCCGCGCGTCACGCGCACGAGGAGGTGTGCCATGGCAGGCGAGCAGAGCGGACCCGACCCGTTGCGGCAGGGCTCGCGGATCCGGAACCCCGGCGGGACGAAGGGGGGCGCAGGGGAGTTCCTGATCGGGCTCGCGCTCCTGGTGGCCGGCGGCTACCTCCTGCTCAACAGCGTGGTCGTGGTGGGGAGCTTCTGGTCGCTGTTCGGGTTCTCGTCGTTCGGGCTGACGCTCATCCCCCTGTTCATCGGCGTGACGTTCCTCTTCTTCGACGCGAAGTCGCTGGTGGGCTGGTTCCTGACGGGCGGCGGCGCGATCGCGATCTTCGTGGGCATCCTGGCCCAGATGCACCTCTTCTTCAAGCCGGAGAGCCTGTTTAACGTCCTGCTGATGCTGGTCCTGATTGCGGCCGGCGTGGGACTGATCATCCGGTCGCTGCGGCCGCACTCGTGAATTGGTGACAGCCGCCAGTTGCACAGATGCCATCGGTGGCAGTCACCGGTTTCCCTGGTTCGCGAGATCCAGGCCGTGCGCCTTCGCCTTGTCCTGACCTGTACGGCTGCCGGGACTACTACCTCGATCTCTCCGGATCCCTGCGGTGGTTCTGCAAAGAAGGGGGGGCGCCGAACCTCGACGCTACTTGGCCTTGCACTGCCGGATGGACTCGAATATGGCCTGGACCTTCTCGGGCGGGAGCGTGTACAGGCTGGATTCGAGGACGTTCGTGCACGTTCCCAGGCAGTTCACCGTCTCGAGGGGCGACCAGGAGTAGGTGCAGAAGGACGCCGAGTCCGTCGAGGTCACGCACTTGAAGCCGCCGTCCTGCCACAACCAGTCCTCTTCCGTCCATTCGAGAGTTCCGTCGAGTTTGTGGTTCGCGACGTCGTACCAGAACTCGGCCTTGGTGTAGTGCGGATCACACGCGCAGCCGCCTTCGCAGTAGCCCGGTGCGACGCACCTGTTCACGGTCACCTTCTGCTTCCCGTTGACGACCTCGCCGGCCTGCCAGGTCCCGACGTAGTCGTGCACGTCGACGAGGGTCTCCTCACCGAAGCTGATCTTCGTGAACCTCACGGAGGACGTGTCGACCAGGGTGCCGTCGGGATAGAAGGACCAGTACAGGCCCACGGCAACGGCGCTGGAGTCGCACGCTCCCGCCCACTCGAGCTGCCAGTTCCCTTCCAGCTTGTAGATGTCCACGCACTTGACGTCCGCGCAGGTCTTTCCCATGAAGTGCTTCGAGTAGCCCTTGCAGTCCGCCGGCAGGACGCTGTCCTCGCACAACCCCTGGGGAGAGCAGCAGGCCCCTGCGCTGCACTTCGCCTGCGCGCACGTCTGGTCCCCCTTGAAGACGTTGCCGGGATCGTCGCAGTAGTCGAAGTACTTCAAGTCGCTCCTGCAGCTCCCGTCGGCCAGGCAGCAGACCCCCTTGCCGCATATCATGTCCGCGCAGTTCATGTGCTCGACCCAGTGCTTCCCCGCGCCAAGGCACGCGGCCACGCCGTCCTCGCACGCCTTCGTGACCGGGTCGCAGCAGGCCCCCCAGGTGCAGGTGAGGCCCTCGCAATGCGCGCCCTTGAGGAACTGGCCCTTGCACGCGGCCTTGGCCGCGACCTCCGTGCAGGTATCCTGCTCGTCGAAGTGGCAGCATGCTCCGGGCAGCGCGGCGCAGGTGGCGCCGGGCCAGAACTCGTTGTAGTAGCCGGTGGGAGGGCACCCCTCGGCGGCGACGTCGTCGTTGCACTTCTGGATCGAAGGTCCGTAGCAGGCCCCGTACTTCGCCGGGTCGCACTGTTCGCCCGCGTCGATCTTGCCGTTGCCGCAGGTGATGCAGACCCCGTTCACGCACTCCCCGGGGCAGGTTTCGCACGGCCCCTTCTCGCACTTCACGGATGCGTCCAGGATCTGGACCTCGGTGGGCGTGAACCCGATGACGAGCTTGTTTCCGTTCGGGTCCTTCGCCGTGATTGCGACCTGCGAGCCGAACGGGATCTCCGTCACCCGGTCGCCCGTCATATCCGACTTGATGTGGCCGTGCGTGCTCGCGGTCGGGACGAAGCCGGCGAAGTCCATGAAGAACGCGCTGGCCGTCTGGTAGGGCGCCAGCGCGAACGCGAGTCTCGGCACGTCCTTCGGTCCGGTGCCGCCGACCAGGGCGCAATCGCACGAGCCGGTGCCGGCGTCCACCGTCATCGTCGCGAGCGTCTCGTCCCCGAGCTTGATCCCGGTCACCGACGGAGGTGTGCAGGCGCCTTCGATGCACGCATCCGTGCACTTGCCGCCGCAGCCGTCCCCGTCCCCGCACGCCTTGCCCGCGCATTCGGGCATGCAGCAGGGGTCGGGGGTGCAAGTGAGACCGGGCATCGGGTCGCCACCGGCGGACTTGCAGGCGGCGATGGAAGACATCGAGCAGGCGTCTCCCACGCAGCATGCGTCGGCAGGTTCGGCCTTGCAGGGGTTGGGGTCGCAGGAACCCGCTTCGACGGGCTTGCCGCCCGATTCCGCGCAGTCGCTCTCCCGCGCCAGCGAGCATGCCTCGCCAGCGCAGCAAGCGAGAAGGGACCCGGACGCCACGTCATCCGGCTTGTTCCCCGTGAACGCATTGAGGCTGGTGAGGTCCGAGCCCGAGCCCTCGGAGCACCCATCGCCGAGGAAGACGCCGCCGCCGGTCCCGCCGGCGACGTTGTCCTTGAGCCTGTTCCTTTCCATGTAGATCACGTCCCCGAGACAGTCCTCGACCGCGAGGCCGCCGCCGTTGCCCCCGGCCTGGTTGCCTTCGAAGGTCGAGTCCACGATTCGCACGTGCCCGGGGCCGGCCAGTACGAACAGGCCGCCACCGTTCAAGCCGGCCTCGTTCTCCCTGACGACCGTATTCGAAAGCGTGACGTTCCTGCCACCCGTGACGGAGACGCCACCTCCGCTCCCCGAAGAGCTGTTGAGTTCGACGATGCAGTTGTCCATGGTCAGGTCGACGCCGTCCCCGACCTGCACGCCCGGCCTTCCGTTCCGAATCGTCAACCCCTTGATGACGACCTTCGTCTCGCTCCCGTCCCCCTTCCCGACGATGGTGATCGTGGGACCGTTCCCGTCGCCTTCCAGGATGGTGGCGACAGGCGCCTCCGGAAGGTGTGGCGCCCAGCTCACGATGGTGAGGCTCTTGCCGGAGATCGTGGTGTTGCCCACCCATGTGCCGGGGACGACCTGGATGACGTCGCCGTCCTTGGCCCGATCGACCAGGTGCTGGAGCGTGAGAGGCTTGCATTCGTCCCCGTCATCGTCCCGGTATTCGTCCTGGAACAGGATCCAGTCCACGTTGTAGCACCCGCTGGCATCGATGAAGCACTTCTGAGTGCACGACAACTGGCCGCGCGTGAAGCCGCGCGAAATGCAGGACTCGGAACCGAAGTCCTCCTTGTCGCACTGTTCCTCGCCCTCCCGGATCCCGTTTCCGCAATGCGGACACGTGACGGATG
>VGRB01000251.1 GCA_016875475.1 Deltaproteobacteria bacterium | reverse complement strand
TCACCGTCCCATCGGCGCCGTCACGCGCGCGACCACGCGTCCCGTACCGACCACGCGTCCCGGACCGGCCGCGCTCACCGTCCCATCGGCGCCGTCACGCACGCGACCACGCGTCCCGGACCGACCACGCGTCCCGGACCGACCATGCGTCCCGGACCGGCCGCGCGTCCCGGACCGGCCGCGCTCACCGTCCCATCAGCGCCGTCACGCGCACGCGCTCCCACGCCGCGGCGTCGCGTCGGACCTCCGCGACGCGGAAGCCGATCTCCATGCCCGCGTCCATCATGCGAGCGACCACGGCGTTCCGCTCGCGCGGCACGTACCCGATCATCGCGTCCCGCATCCAGATCGAGACCGCGTTCGGGTCGTGCGGGTTGGCGCGCTCGCGCACGGCCCGCAGTTCCACGCCGGGCCGGAGCGCGGCCTCCACCGCGGGACCGGCGTGGTAGCGGTACCCGGCGACGTGGAACGAGTCCAGCTCCACCTCGGGCCGGGCCTTCGCCTGCCGCGTGCCCAACCCCGCCACCACCGCGGCCGGGAACAGGGCCAGCGACGCAAGGAACGAGCGACGATCGAGAGCGGTGCCGTCCATGGTGCACCTCCTTCGCCCCCGAGCCTCGCACGCGGGTGTGACAACGCAGGACGGAACGGCGGGCCAACGCGACTACTTTCTTTTGTCGATTCGGCGACTTGCACGCGCAGCAACGTGCGCGGCCCCGGGCAGGCTCACGCGATCGAGCGGCCGGATCGCCGGCCCGGTGAGGACCTCGCCGTCCGGGTCGAACCTGGACCCGTGGCACGGGCAGTCCCACGACCGCTCGACCGCGTTCCAGGCGACCACGCAGCCGAGGTGCGTGCAGCCCGCGGACACGGCGTGCAGGGCGCCGTCCGGGTCCCGGCTGACCGCGCCCATGGTGACGCCGCGCCGGATCACGCGCCCCTCGCCCGCGGGGACGTCGTCGGCCGATCCGGCCTCGCCTCCGCCGACCCAGCGGCCGTGCCGGGCCGCCACGTCGGCGTTCTCGCGCGCGAATTCGCCGACGCCGCCCGCGCCGCGCCGCCGCGAGTCTCAACGGCGTGCATCAGGCCCAAATCCCCTGAAAGCCCCGCGCCCGGCAGCCGGCGGGTGGGGCTGTCTACAGCGCCACGTGCTCGACCTCCGCCACTCCCTGCACCAGCCGGATCGAGTAGTTGGCGCGCACCGCGGTCCAGGTCTCGGTCGTGCCGGCGGCGTCCGGCCAGCGGACCTCGACGGAGTCCACGTCGCACGCGGCGCCGAGGCCGAAGGTCAGCGTCAGCTCGTGCTGGATCCCGTAATGGCCGTACCCGCCCCCGACCTCCCGGGTCTGGGTGACTCCGCCCGCGGTCACGCGCACGCGCGCCCCGATCGCGGACCGGTTGGACCCGGCGCCGCCGACGAGCGTCACGCGCAGCACGTTCGCGTCCTGGCCGACCTCGTTCCGGAACAGGTGGACCTCGTGCGTGGCGTGGCAGGTCTTGTCGCCCTCGCACCGCGCGAGCCCGTGGCCGAGCGCCACGTCCACGTCCCCGTCGCCGTCGAAGTCCGCCACGGCCACGCCGTGCGACCGGGGGTGCGAGATGCCCTTCTCCGGCGCGACCTCCTCGAACGTGCCGTCCGCCTTCTGGTGGAAGAGGAACGCGCGCGTGTAGGGGTAGTCGGAGCTGCCGACCAGCAGGTCCTTGCGGCCGTCGTTGTCGAAGTCGAGCAGGGCGCCCGTCATGTCGCCGGCGTTCCAGTCGATCTCGCCGTCCCAGTCCCGCGCGAGGCCGGTCGCCTCGTTCCCGGGACGCGTGAAGCGCGGCTCCGCGGCACCGTCGTTCAGCAGCAGCTCCATCGGGTCCGAGGACGACCCGACGTCCCAGTGCACGATCTCGAAGTTCACGAGGTCGAGGTCCCCGTCGTTGTCCACGTCCCCGCACGCGGTCGAGAAGGTGTTGCCGCCGAGCCGCCAGGCCTGGCGGTCGTAGTCGTGGTTCCAGCGGAGCTGCCGGCCCGCCTTGCACGAGAAGTAGCCGGGCGGCGCGGGCGTGCCCGGGCAGTCCTCCGCGGTCGGGTTCAGCTTGCAGAAGCACTGGGCGTTCAGGTTCGTCCGCCAGTCGGTCCGCTCGTCGGACGCGTAGCCCGACGCCATGGACAGGTCCTTGAACACCGGGCCCGGCCCCGTGCCCTGCCCGTTCAGCCACAAGGCGTTGAAATAGCGGCCATACACGGCGGACAGGAGGTCCGGCCGGCCGTCCCCGTTCAGGTCGCACGCGGCAACGCCCCACGTGTTCCGGTGCACGAGACCGGCCTGCACGTCAGGCATCTTCAGCCACGGCTTCGTCATCAGGCCGGAGTCGACGGTCACGTCCGCGAACGCGCCCGCGCCGTCGCCCCTGTACAGGCGGTCCGGCTCCGGCTGGTCCTTCCCCTGCGCGTAGCCGACCCAGGCGTCGAGCACCCCGTCCAGGTCCGCGTCCGTCAACGCGATCCCGGACGCCGGCATCCGCTTCTCCGCCTCGCGCAGCGCCCCGCCCGGCCCGAGCGAGAACGTCCCGTCCCCGTCGTTCAGCAGCACCTCGGTCCGGTCGCCCGGCTCCGCCGCCGCCGGGTCCGGGTTGACGTTGACCCCGGACACCGCGTCCAGGTCGCCGTCGTTGTCCAGGTCCCCGAACACGACGACGTGGGTCACCCGCCCCTCCCCCCCGTCCGGCCGCGCCGCGAACCCGCTCGCCTTCGTGACGTCCTCGAACGCCATCCCCCCGGCGTTCCGGAGCATCCAGGTGTAGCGCTTCCCCCCCTCGGCGAAGTCGTCCCGCTCGGCGTAGTAGTTCCGCACCGCGAGGTCCGGCCGCCCGTCCCCGTCCCAGTCCGCCGCGGAAAGCCGCGTCCCCGCGACCCCGAGCGCCTTCAGCCCCGACGCCTCCGTCACGTCCGCGAACGCGGTCGCGCCGGCCCAGGGCTGCGGCGCCTTGCAGACCCTGGGGGGAAGCTCGACTTCGGTGGGGAGGTCCGGGGCGGCGTCGGGCTCGAGATCGGGCGCAAGGTCGGGCCCGGGGTCGGGCGCGGCATCGGGCGCGGCATCGGGCGCGGCGTCCGCGACGCCATCCTGCACCCGGGCGTCCGAGCCCGTACCCGTACATCCTCCGAGCCCGATCCCCATCACCACCACCGCAACCGCTCCCCCCCACAGCCTCATGCCCCTTCCCCCTCGCCCTTGTCGAGCCGCAGCTTCTCCAGCCTCCGCATCAACTGGAACCGGCTGATTCCCAGGATCCGCGCCGCCTCGGCCTTGACGCCCTGCGCCTGCTCCAGCGCGTGCCGGATCACCTTGACCTCGAGCGTGTCGAGCGTGTCGACGCCGGGCACGAAGTCGAACGGCAGCCCGGCCGCCGGACCCACGCGCGGCGGCGCCCCGGCGTCGCGCCGCAGGATGCGCTCCGGCAGGTGCCTCGCGGCGATCTCCCCGTCGTCGGACAGGATCGCGGACCGCTCGATCACGTTCTTCAGCTCGCGCACGTTGCCCGGGAAGTCGTAGGACAGCAGGTACTCCTCGACCTCGCGCGCGAGCGGCCGGTGGGAGAGCCCCATCTTGTCCGCGAAGAACTTCAGGAAGTGGCGCGCCAGCAGGAGGACGTCCCCCCCGCGGTCGCGGAGCGGCGGGATGTGGATCGGGAAGACCGCGAGCCGCTGGTAGAGGTCGAACCGGAAGCGCCCCTGCTTCACCTGCTCGAGCAGGTCGCGGTTGGTCGCGGCGACGACCCGCGCGCGGACGTCGTGCTCCCTGACCGACCCGAGCCGCGTGAACCGGCGCGACTCGATCACGCGCAGCAGCTTCCCCTGGAGCGCGAGGTCCATCTCGCCGATCTCGTCCAGGAAGATCGTGCCGTCGCCCGCCTCGTGGAACGCCCCGTTCCGCGCCCGGTCCGCGCCGGTGAACGCCCCCTTCTCGTGCCCGAACAGCAGGCTCTCGACCAGCGTCCCGGGCAGCGCGACGCAATCGACCACGACCAGAGGGGTCCCCGCGGGCGAGGACCGGCCGTGCAGCATGCGCGCCGCGACCTCCTTGCCGACGCCCGTCTCGCCCGTCAGCAGGACGGTCGTGTCGCTCCGGGAGGCCACGCGCGCGATCTGCTCCCTGACGCGCGCGATCGCGGGCGAGGCGCCGAGGAGCCCGCCCTGCTCGTGCTCGTCCCACCACCCGGCCGACGCGTCGCGCAGCGCGATCCGCCGGCGCGCCTCCACGACCGCGGCCACGATCGGCTGGAGGCTGGTCTGCTTCACGATGTAGTCGTCCGCGCCCTGCCGGATCGCCTGGATCGCGCTCGGGATCGCCTGGTAGGCGGTCATCATCACGAGCGACGCGTGCGGCTGCCGCGCCAGCACGATCGGGATGATCCGGATCCCGTCGTCGTCGGGGAGCTTGTGGTCCAGCAGCACGAGGTCGTACCGCTCCGCCGCCGACCGCGCCAGCCCGTCCGCGGCCGTCAGCACGACGTCGCACCCCATCCCGAGCCGGCGCACCTCGCGCGCGATCGCCTCGGCGTAGAGGCGCTCGTCGTCGATCACGAGGACCCGGAAGTCGCGCGCCTTGTCCGACATCACCCGGCCCTCCTGGGACGCTGGGCCGGAACCCGTCCGTCGCGAGGTTCCGGAGGCGCCCGTCCGGCAAGGAGCGGGGTCCCCGAACCGACGGAGGCGTAGTCGTGTCCTACGTTGACGGAGGTTCGGGGCGCAGCGACGCAGCCGGGCGGGATGCATCCGGGACCGCGGCAGGACGGGGGCTGGACCAGCGTCCTGGGCAATACCACGGAAGCGCGGCAGCCCCCCCCCCGCCGGTTGCGGAGCGTGATGGCGCCGCCGTGCGTCTCCACGACCTGCCGGCACACGGTCAGGCCGAGCCCGGTCCCGTGCTTCTTGGTCGTGAAGAACGGCTCGAAGCACTCGTCCTGGGGCCCGGACAGCCCTCCCCCCCGGTCGTCCACGTGCAGGGTCACCGCGTGCCGTCCGACCGACGCGGAGCAGCGCACCTCCCCCCCGCCGGGCATCGCCTCGAGCGCGTTCAGCATCAGGTTGAAGAACACGTGCCGGAGCGCGTCCGCGTCCGCGAGCACCACGATCCCCGGCCGCACCGTCGAGCGGACCGAGGCCCGCGCGCGCCGGCGCGAGGCGTCGAGCAGCCCCCGCGCGTCATCGATCACCGCGCCGACGTCCACCGGCGCGACCGTGGACCGGTGCCTGGCGGCCATGGAGAGGTAGTCGCGCAGCGCCATGTCGAGGCGGGTGATCTCGCCCTGGAGGTCGCCGAGCACCTCGCGCGTCTCGCTGCCCTCGGGCAGGCTCCCGACCACGGACTCCAGCGTGGCGCCGATCGCCACCAGCGGGTTCCGGATCTCGTGCGCGAGCTGCGCGGCCATCTCGCCCATGGTGGCCAGGCGCTCGCGCCGCATCAGCCGGTCCGCCTCCTCCGCGCCGTCGCCGGCGGGCGCCCCGCGGTCCCGCACCAGGACCAGGAACCCGACCACCCGGCCCGCGTCGTCCGCGAGCAGGAGCGCCTCGATGCGGCCCGGGAACAGGGTCCCGTCCTTGCGGCGCAGGACCGTCCCCTCCTCGAAGTACCCGCTCGTCAGGAACAGGAGCTGGTGGTTGAGGATCACGCGCACTTCGCGCGCGTCGCGGAACAGCGTCGCGATCGGCTGGTCGAGCAGCTCCCGGGCGCCGTAGCCGAACAGCCGCCCCGCCGCCTCGTTGCAGGACGTGATGCGTAGCCCAGGGTCCACGAGGACCGCCGGGGCCGACTCGCTCATGGCGAGCTGGAGGAGCTGGCGGCCGGCCGCGGTCGAGCCCGGCCGCGGGTCGAACACGGTCACCAGCGCGAGGTCCTCGCCGCGAACCCGCACCCGCACCACCTCGGCGCCGACCGGCGGGTCCACGAACACCGGCCCGTGCTCGCCCGACGCGAGCAGCGCCGCCGCGCGCTCCAGGACCTCCCGGGGGACGGCCTTCGCCCCCTCCCCCCCGCCGTGCCCGTTGCCCGCGGCGCC
This sequence comes from Deltaproteobacteria bacterium, assembly GCA_016875475.1. Taxonomy (GTDB): domain Bacteria; phylum Myxococcota_A; class UBA9042; order DTJE01; family DTJE01; genus VGRB01. Next base: position 2,198 of record VGRB01000251.1, on the reverse strand, counting down.
GACGACCCGCTGCTCCGCGTCCACGAGCACGCGCGACACCGCGCCCGGGGGCTGCCACGCGCGCGCGCCCTCCTCCAGGATCTCCCCGATCCGGTGCGCGTACGCGAGCAGCAGCTCGCGCTGCTGGGGGTTGAAGTGGTGCGGCCCCGGGTGCTCGAACACGATCACGCCGTGACACCGGCCCTGGCCGCCGATCGCAGGGACGCAGATGAACCGGTGCGCGCCGATGATCTCGTCCATCGACGCGACGACCGGCGCCGAGATCGCGGTCCCGACCAGCTCCGCGATCGAGCCGCTCTCGAACACCTTGCGACCGCGCCAGCACTCGAAGATCCGGCTCCCCTCGACCACGTCGAACGGGAAGACCGCCGACTTGATGTCGCCCAGGACCTCCTCGACGCGGCTCAGGTCCTCCTTCATCGGCCCGGCGGTGGCGCCGACGCGGATCCGGACCTCGCGCGCCGGCTCGTTGAACGCGATCAGGCTCGCGGAGTGGCACCCGACCATCTTCGCCGCCCCCCGGAGCACCGACTCGATGATCTGCTCGATCTGTACCGGCTCCCGCGTCATCGTTTCCTCCCCGCGCCCCGCGATCCTACACCCGCAGTGCGCGAGGAGTGCGGATCCGCACTCCGCCACCGCATCGCCGCCGCCCCGCAGGGAGCCGGCAGGACGCGCAACCAGCGATAGCAACTGCCATTTTCGACCCGCAGCCCATCCTGGCCCGGGTCTTGCTCATCTCCACGGGCGAGGCCGTTCCCCGCCCGACACGCGCGGAACGGGGGACGGCCGGCGCCTCGGCGCGGGGCGCTTCGGAATCGCGGCGGTCCCGAGGGAGCGGGGGTCCCCCTGCCTGCTCCCCTCGGATCGCCCGGGTCCGCGGCGGCGCGCGGCGGGGCTGGTGCCGTACGGTGGGACCGGCGTCGCCGCGGCCCGGTCGTCCTCCCTCCCCGGACGCGGGGCGGGCGGGCGGACGCGGCCGCGGCGGCGCCGGTCTTTCCCACCAGCGCACGCGGTCGCGACCCCCGACGGCCCCACCCGCCTCCACCCGAACGACACCCATCGAGATACGTACCCCACGCCCCGGCCCCCGGCAGGCCCCGGTGGCGTCGATCGGAAGAGGCGGTTCGCAGGATTCCCGGGGATGACGAGGAGGCTTCCGGCGGGGGCACGCGTTTGGCGCGGCCTTTGCTGTAGGGAAAGCGGGGGTCAACCCCGGGTGGGGCTGACTCCGAACGGAATCAAAGGGTTCGCTCTGGGCTTTCGAAAAGGGGGCGACTCGTGCTCCGCAACGATTGCAGAGTTGGCAGGCAGGTAGTGTCACGATCCGCGCCGGCAGGTCGGCGGGGGTCCGGGCGGGTGGGGTGTTCGCGGCGGGAAGGAGGGGTTTCCATGCGGTGGCTGAGAAGGTCTGCTCTCCTGCTCGGTCTGGTCACGCTCCTCGGCTCCGGGACGGCGTTCGCGCAGTCGCCGGTACCGCACCTGCTGAACGTGCAGGGCGTCCTGAGGAACGTGGCGGGCGAGGTCGTCACCGGGCAGTACCCGATGACGTTCCGCCTGTTCGTCGACGAGAGCGGCGGCGCTCCCCTGATGGAGTACCCATCGCCGACGCCGGTCGACGTCACCGGGGGCGTGTTCTCCGTGAACGTCCCGGTACTGACCAACCTGTTCGCCGACAACCCGACCATGTGGCTGGAGCTGCAGGTCGGGACGGACCTGATGCCGCGACGCGAGGTCACGAGCGTCGGCTACGCGTTCATGGCGGAGCGCGCCCAGGAGTGCGTGACGCTGCTGAACGCCGCGCCGGACCTCGACTGCTCCGGCGAGGGCTGCGTCGACGCGTCCGAGCTCGACCCGTCGATCTTCTGGGCGCGTGCCGACGCGCCCGGCGGCGCCGCGGTCGACGTGGCCTGCGAGGACCCGAACGGGTGCATCATCGGCTCGGAGATCGTCGACCTGACGATCGAGGAGGCCGACCTCGCCGACGGCGCGGTCACCAGCCCGAAGCTGGCGTCCGACCTGACCTTCACCGGCGACACAACCGCGGGCAACCTCCTGGTCAAGGGCTTCCTGTACACCGGCGACGACTTCACGGCCGGCAACATCCGCATGACCCCGGGCGGCGCGCTCCAGAACATCACGACCCAGCAGATGAGCGGCCAGCTCACCAACACGGTCGCGACCGGCACCGCCCCCCC
>VGRB01000250.1 GCA_016875475.1 Deltaproteobacteria bacterium | reverse complement strand
CGGCGCCGCTGCGCCGACGTCGTCGTGACCGGCCATACCCACGTCCCGGGCCGGCTGTCCGCCGGCGGCCGCCTCTACCTGAACTCCGGCGCGTGCATCGACGGTCGCTTCGACCACCTCGCGATCGACACGGGGGCGGGCGTGTTCGAGGTGCGGACGCGCGGGTAGGTCGGGGGCCGGCGGCCGTTGACGCCCCTGCCTCGGGTCTGTTAGAACCCTTGTCGATGGACGAGGCGCACCACATCGCGGCGGACTTCGCGGACGGGGCCGCGGGGGCGCGGCTGCGCTACCACATCGTGACCTACGGCTGCCAGATGAACGTGTTCGACTCGCGGCGCATCGGGCAGTCGCTCAGGCTGGCCGGGTACGAGGAGACGGCCGACCCGGTCATGGCGGACGTGATCCTGCTCAACACCTGCTCGGTGCGAGACAAGCCGGAAAAGAAGGTGCTCGCGACGCTCGCGCGCCTGCGCCCGCTGAAGGAGGCCCGCCCCGGGACGGTCCTGGGCGTCTGCGGCTGCGTGGGCCAGCAGCACGGGCAGGCGCTGCTCGACCGCGTGCCCTACCTGGACCTCGTGTTCGGGCCGGACCGGGTCGTCGAGGCCGCCGCGCTCGTCGAGGCCGCCCGCGGCGGCGCGCGCCTCGCCGACGTGGCCCGGCAGTCCCGCGGCGATCACGCGTTCGCGCCGGTGGACCCGGAGGCGGAGCCCGGGCCGACCGCGTTCCTGACCGTGATGAAGGGGTGCGACAAGGTCTGCTCGTACTGCATCGTGCCGTACGTGCGCGGCCGCGAGGTCAGCAAGCCGGTCGCGCTCGTGCTGGACGAGGTGCGAAGGCTGGTCGAGGGCGGGGTCCGCGAGGTGACCCTGCTCGGCCAGAACGTGAACGCGTACGGCAAGGACCTCGCCTGCGGCGCGGACTTCGCCGACCTGCTCGCGGCGATCGACGCGGTCCCGGGCCTGCTGCGGCTCCGGTTCGTCACGTCGCACCCGGCGGACGCGGACGAGCGCATGCTGTCGTGCTTCGGGCGCCTGCGCACGGTGGCGCCGTATCTCCACCTGCCGGTCCAGGCCGGGTCGGACCGCGTGCTCGATCGCATGCGCCGCGGCTACACGGCCGCGGAATACCTCGACAAGATTGCGATCGCGCGCCGCCACTGCCCGGACGTCGCGCTGTCCACCGACGTGATCGTCGGCTACCCGGGGGAGACTCGCGAGGACTTCGAGGCGACGCTGCGCGTGGTCGAGGCGGCCCGGTACGACACGATGTTCTCGTTCAAGTACTCGCCGCGCCCGCACACGGCGGCGGCCCGCCTGGAGGACGACGTGCCCGAGGCGGAGAAGGCGGATCGCCTGCGCGAGGTCCAGTCGCTCCAGGACCGGATCGGCGCCGAGCGGCTCGCGCGCTTCCTGGGCCGCGTCGAGGAGGTGCTCGTCGAGGGACCGAGCCGCGCCGCGCGCACGAGAGGCGCGGGCGCGCAGTGGTCCGGGCGCACGGCGACGAACCACGTGGTCAACTTCGCGGCCCGCCCCGGAGAGCCGCCCGCTCCGGGCGACCTGGTCCGCGTGCGGATCACGGACGTGCTCGCGCACTGCCTGGCGGGAGAACCCTGCGACGGCGCGGGGGGGGAATAGGCGATGGCGACCGAGGTCCAGGTCTTCGGCGTGATCCTCGAGGAGGAGACGAAGAACCCGGTCGTGGTCCTGCGCGCGGTCGAAGGCGACGAGACCCTGCCGATCCAGGTCGGGTTCGCGGAGGCCGCGGCGATCGCCGCGGTGGTCGAGAAGGTCGACGTGCCGCGCCCGATGACCCACGACCTCCTGGTCGCGATGACGGACGCGCTCGGCGGCCGCGTGCTGCGCGTCGAGATCACGGACCTGCGGGAGGCGACCTTCTTCGCGGCGATCACGCTGAAGCGCGGCGCGCGCACGTTCACGATCGACGCCCGGCCGTCCGACGCGATCGCCGTGGCGCTCCGGACCCGCGCCTCGATCTACGTGTCGGACGACGTGTTCAGGAAGCTGGAGCCCAGCGACCTGACCGAGGCGAGCCGCCAGCAGTGGCTCGGGTTCCTGCACGCGCTCGAGGCGGCGGGCGAGCTGGAGGGCGCGAAGGAAGAGCAGGCGGACGAGGCGAAGAAGGACCTGGTGATGTAGGGTCGGGGGCCTCCCGCCGCGCGCCCGTCCCGTTCAGCCTGGGCGGCCCTCGGCGGGGACAACGCCGAGGGCCGAGGGCGCGCGGCGGGGGCTCGGGTACGGGCTCGGGCTCAGGCACGGGGACGGGAAGACCGGGACTCGGAGAGGGGAAGGATGTTCTTCAAGACCAAGGACGTGATGACGGTCGGCAACATCGGGGGGGGGCTCGCCTGCATCCTCGTCGCGATGGAGGGGATGGGCGCGCGGACCCTCGAGGAGGGGGGGACCTACGTCTTCTGGTCGGCGTTCGCCCTCGTGGTCGCGTTCTGGTTCGACTTCTTCGACGGGAAGGTGGCGCGACTGCTCGGGCAGGCCAACAGGTTCGGCGCGGAGTTCGACAACGTCGCGGATCTCGTGGCCTATTCCGTCGCGCCCTCGTTCCTCCTGTACCTCGCGTATCGCAAGGCCGTGGTGCTGCCGGGGCTCGAGTCCATGCCCGGGGTGCAGGCGGGGATCGCTGCCGCGGTCGCGGTCATCCCCGCGCTGTCGGGCTGCCTTCGGTTCGCCCGGTTCAACATCCGCAAGCTCGATCTCGACGGCTACTGGATCGGGTTCCCGAGGCCCGCGTCGGCGCTGATGATCCTCGCGATGGTCAACTCGCACCTGTTCCTGTCGTCGCCGATCATGCCGTGGCTCGGGATCGCGATGGTCCTGGTGCTCGGGTTGATGGGGCTGTCGCTGAAGCCGTGGATCGGCCACCACAATCGCCGGTTCTCGTGGTACCTCGGGACCATCCTGCACATGGTCTGGGCGTCGGTGATGGTCTCGCTGGTGCTCGGGCCGATCCTCGACGTGGCCGGGTACGTGCCGCTGGTGCCCCCGAAGCTCCCGTTCGACTGGATCATGATCTGGCTCACGGGCTACCTGTGCGCCCAGTGGACCGACGTGCCGGAGGCCACCCGCCTCGCGGTGCGGAGGCTGACCGCGGGCTGGAACGATTGATGGGATCCCTGCCCACCACCCGCCGGGAGTTCCTGGTCGCGGCCGGGGCGACCGCCGCGGCGCTCGTCCCCGCGGTCGCCCTCGCGGCGTCGCATCGCGGGCGCGACCTCGTGCCCGGTCAGGTGGTCCGCGTCCGCTGGCCCCTGCTCGTCCCCCCCGACCGCGCGACGGTGGTCCACGAGCTGGACGGCCGCGTCGTCTCGCGGCGACCGGCGGGCAGCCCGCGGGGGTTCCTCCAGCCGCGCGTCGAGGTGACCGCGATGCCGGCGGACGGGCGGATGCGCCCGGGCCGCCACGACTTCTACCTGGAGGTCCCGGGCCGGCCGCGCGTGTGGATCGGCGGCTTCCCCGTGGCCCGATTCCGGTTCGGGTGCTGACGTGCGATGCATTCCCGCACTCCTGGCGGCGCTCGCCTGCCTCGCGTGGCCGGCCGGGCCGTCCGCCGCGCCGGGGCCGGAGCTGCCCCAGGTCCGCGTGTCGCGCGTCCAGGCCGACGACCCGGGCTCCTGGCGCCTGCTCCTGTCGGGCCTGCGCGAAGACGGCGCTCCCTTCAAGCTGAAGGACGACCACCTCGTCACGCTGTTCGTCTCCGAGGGCACGCGCGTGAAGACCGGCTCCGGGGCGCCGGCGCTGGCCACGTTCGACCGCGGCGCGGGCGAGGGCGGGCGGATGCTGGCGCTCGCGAAGTCCGGCGCCCGGCAGGCGGTCGTGTTCGTTGTCGCGGTGCACGCGGACGTGCGCGTCGAGACGTGGCAGCAGCTCGACGGCGCGATCCTGGAGGTGCTGAAGGGCCTGAAGCCGGACGCGCAGGTCGGCGTGGTGTTCTACGGCGACCGGATCCGCGTGCTGTGGAGCGTGGACGGCGCGCGCGCGGACGTGCGCAGCGTGAACGAGTACCAGCACTGCCTGGCCGCGATGCGCGAGGCCTCGGGCAGGCCGGGGGGGGATCCGGGCAAGGGCGTGCCGTGCGGGCGGCTGTTCGCGCGCGACGACCTGAAGGCGAAGCTCGATCCCGGCGCGAAGGCGCGCGTCCTGCCTCCGCGGCAGGGCCTGTTCCCGAGGCTGTTCGGCATCCCTGAGACGTCCGAGGTCGAGTCGGGCGCGGCGGCGGCGGGCCACGAGCGGCTTGACCGGGCGGAGATCGAGGCCGCGGCCAAGGGGGGCGAGCGGTTCGCGGACGGCGCGATGGAGGCGGCCCTTCGGATGCTGCTGGCGGTGGCGCCGCCCGGCAGCCTGCGCGAGGTCGTGGTCCTGTCCGACGGGCGGGACGGGTACCTGAGGATCGCGGACCTCGCGGAGGCGGCGGCGAGCCGGGGCTGCTCGCGCAAGGCGGCCGCGTGCAGGGCCGAGTCGGTGAAGCGCGCCTCGGGCAAGGCGGACGCGGCGGAGGAGGGTGCGTCGCCCGGGTGCGCGCGCGAGGTCATGGAGTGCACGATCCCGAAGGTCGCGGAGGCGATGCGGGGGCGCGAGGCCGCGCTGAAGGCGCACCTCGAGGCGCTGATCGCGACGCTGCGGGCCGCCGAGGTCCGCGTGTCGGCCGTGGCGGCGCCCGGGAGCGACGCGGTCGGGGTGGCGCGGCTCCAGGCGCTCGCGCTGAAGACGGGGGGGACGTTCCGGGACGCTTCGGCCGGGGCCGCGGGCGAGATGAAGGTGGCGTCGGGGCTGCTCGGGGCCGAGTTCGCGTCCGAGGTGGTGGCCGTGCCGTCGTCGGGGCTCGACCCGCGCAAGGAGTACGCGGTCGCGGCGGTCGTGGACAGGGAGCTGCCGTCCGCGCCGCACGCGTTCGTCACCGGGTCGCGACCGTGGCCGCTGGAAGGGCGCCTGGTCGCGATGCGCCGGTGGATGATCGGCAAGCTCGGGCACGGGTGGGGGCCGCCCGCGTTCTGGGCCGCGGTCACGGGCGGGGCGCTGATGCTCCTGTCGCTCCTGCTCGGCGCGGGCAAGCTGGTGAAGGCCCTGGTGAAGAAGCTCGGGAGCAAGGCCCCGAAACCGCCGGGGATTCCAAAGGTTCCGAAGATCCCCAAGCCCCCCAAGGGGGTCGCGATGCCCGCGGCCCCGAAGGTGCCCGTGCTGAAGCGGCCGTCGTGAGGTGCCCGTGGGTCGGATCTTCATCGCCGGACAGGCCAAGGAGCTGGGCGAGGACATCCGCGTCTCCACGTTCCGTGATCCGGGGGGGTGGTCCTTCTACGACCGCATGGACCCGTTCGGGACGCGCGTCCACACCGACGCCGACGGCGTCACGACCGAGCACGTTGGCACGCGGCGCGCGCCCGGCTTCACGCCGGCGCTCGGCGGGGCGGGTTGGGAGGCCGGGGACCCCGAGGGCCGCGACCCGATGCGGGCGCTCAGGCAGGTGGTCCACGCGGTCGTGATCCACCACGACGCGTGCGCGAGCGCGGCGGACTGCTTCCGGGTGCTGCTGGAGCGCGGGTATTCGACCCACTTCATGATCGACGGCGACGGGCGGGTGTTCCAGGCCGCGGACGTGGCCGACGAAACGATCCACTGCTCCGGGATGAACGGGGTCGCGGTCGGCATCGACATGAACAACCTGGCGCCGAACTTCGTGTTGGACCCCCCCGCGGAGAGCGCCGGCCGCGGGCGGTCGCGCGAGATGGAGATCAACGGGACGCGGTACCAATCGTTCACCTACACGGAGGCGCAGTACAAGTCCCTGATCGCGCTGCTCGACGTGCTGTGCACGGAGCTGGTTTTCGAGCGGGCGTGCCCGGTGGACGAGACCGGCAAGCCGCTCGACTGCATCCTGGACACGGAGCCCAAGGAGTTCCGCGGGATCATGGGGCACTTGCACGCCTCCGCGGAGAAGTGGGACCCGGGCCCCGGGTTCGACTGGCTGCGCGTCATCGCGGAGCTGAAGCACGAGGACTCGGGTCTCCCGGCTTTGCCGGCGGGGCTCGCGGGGCACCTCGGCGACCCGGCCGACAAGGCGGCGTTCGCCGAGGACCCGGCGCGGGCGGTGGCCGCGGCGTTCAAGAACGAGGAGTCGGCCCGGCGGGTGTGCGACGCGGTCTGCCGCGCGGTCGAGACCAGCGATCACGGGGGGTACTACCCGGTCGGGCTCAGCCAGACGTGGCACGGCGGGGTCCACTTCGTGGTGCCGCGTGGCACGCCGGTGAAGCCGCTGCTGAAGGGCGAGCTGGTCGCGGCCCACCTGGTGCCCGCGTCCGCGTTCCCCGGGGCCGCGGGCGAGGACCCGCCGGGGAGCAACAACTTCGTCCTGCTGAGGCACCGGATCCGGCTGCCGGCGCGGGGGGGGGCGATCGGGGACGGTGGGGGAGAGGGGGAAGTGGCTGGTTCGGGCGCGGGTTCGGGTTCGGGCGCGGGTTCGGGGACGGGGCAGAGGGTCGCGGAGAACGTGCTGACGGTTTTCTCGCTTTACATGCACCTCGACGGCGTCGATCTGGCGAAACCGCCCGAGGGGATTCAGCTACTCGACAGGCTGAAGGGACACGAGTCGCGGGGGGATTCGCCGGGGCGGGCGCCGGAAGGGCCGACGCTCGAGTGCCTGCCGGTCGGGGGGGGGTACAACCAGGTCCGCGCGATGCAGGCGGGGTACGTCGGGCTGTTCTCGCACCCGCAGAAGCAGGCGCCGATCGTGGTGACCCCGAAGGACGTGCTCGGGTTCGCGGGCGAGTTCGGCGACGCGCGCGGGGACCGGCGGGTCGTGCACGTCGAGGTGTTCGGCGACGACCGCATCTTCGAGGCCATGGAGCTGGGGCTGTACGGCCGCTACCTCCAGCTCGGACCGGACGAGCCGGAGGCGGACGACCTCGTGGTGCGGTCGTGGTCCGTGCTGTCGCTGTTCACCGAGGACGCCCGGCCGAAGTCGTCGCTGGTGCCGACCGGGAAGGTCGCGACCGAGGAGGACATCCGCGAGTTCCTCGCGGGCGACAGCCAGGACGTGGAGACGCTGAGGCGCCTGATCGTGCGCCACGTGTCCGAGTGGTCGGACAAGGTGAGCTGGGTCTCGACGCTGCTCGCGACGCAGGACGCGGCGGGCGCCGGGTGGGCCGAGCGCCTGCGGGGCGACCAGGCGTGGTGGGTGTTCCGCGAGGAGGTGATGCGGCTTCTGCCGTTCGTCTGGCTGACGAAGGACGTGGCCGACCACGTGGACCTCCGGTGGAACGACGGGCTGGTCTGGACGTTCCACCCCGTCTACTTCCTGTTGTGGTGGAACTTCCGGCGGAGCGCGGTGCGCGGCAAGACGATCGAGGCGATCCTGGCGGACCTCGAGGGGCGGAAGGACCTGTCCGTGACCGCTGGCGTCCCGGACGTCCTGGCCGACCTGTTGAGCATGCCCGGGCCGGGGGAGTGGCAGACATGAGGGGGAGGGGACCGTCCGGTGCGGGCGGCCGGGCGCCGGGGACGCGCGGTCGCTGGCGGCCGACGTCCGAAGCGCCCGAGGCGGCCTTCGACTTCTCGGTGATCCGCGAGCTGCGGCGGCAGGCGTCGGTCACGCTCGAACGGCTCGCGGAGGAGACGGGCGTCAGCTTCTCGACGCTGAACCGGATCGAGTCGAACCGGAACCAGCCGGGCATCGCGACGCTGGCGCGGCTGGCCGGGTATTTCGGCATGAGTCCCGCGAACCTGCTGGACCTCGCGGGCGCCCGGGTGGTGGACTATGCCGAGGAGGAGCTTGCGACGCTCGGGCAGGAGCGGCGCCGCGGCGTGACGCTGCCGGACGTCCGCGTGGTGCTCGGCGAGGGCGTCGCGGGGCAGTCGCAGACCCCGCACAGCCACGAAGGCTTCTACCAGGTGCAGTGGGTGGTCCGCGGTCGCATGCAGGTCCGGGTGCTCGGCCGCACGATCGACCTCGCGGCCGGGCAGGCTGCGCGGTTCGACGCCTCCTACGAGCACGCCGCGAGCTTCGTCGAGGACACCACGTACGTGGTCGTGCTGGTCCCGAAGCGGACGCGGTAGGAGGCCCGCCCCCGGGCGGGTTCACGCATTCGACCCGCGGCACCGCTTGGGGAGCCGTGCGGCAAGCCATGATTTCGGTGCGGGTTGCGCGAAAGGCTCTGCGACTATGCGGGAGCCTGTTTCGAGCGGGCACAGCCGCTTCGTGTGCGGCTGGGAGGCGTGCCGGACGG
>VGRB01000249.1 GCA_016875475.1 Deltaproteobacteria bacterium | reverse complement strand
GCTCATGGGATGCACGCGTAGACCGCGCGCCAGTTCGGGATGGGAACCGAGAAGCTGTTCCAGTAGTAATCGAACTCGTCCCAGCCGTGTGCTTCACATAGCGGTCCGCCTGGCTCGCAGAAGAGCACTGGGGCGTTCCATGCCTGCCAGTCGCCCACCAATTCATACCCGAATCCCGCGAGGATCTCGTCGCGAAGCGCCTTGGTCCACCCCCCGGCAGCTTTCAGGTCCGCCTTGGGTAGGGCCGTCTTCCCGTACCTTGCGCAGGCCTCGTCGTAAGGTTCCGACAACTTCATGGCGTTCACCCAGCAGTACCTCGCCGCGTAGAACGTGTCCGGCGGGCACGTGGGCTTGCAGTCCCGGCACGCATCGCCCGGGTCGGCGTTGCCGTCGTCGCATTCCTCGCCCGCGTCCGGCGCGGAGCCGTCGCAGTCGCCGTCCGTCCCGCACACCGACGCACCCGGGTGCACGGCCTCGTCCGCGTCGTTGCAGTCGCCCCCGGCCGCGGCCGGGTAGGCGGGCGTGGGGCCGCACCGGCACGCGGGCTCGCCGGTGCCGAAGCCGTCGCCGTCCGCGTCCGCGAAGTGGTCCGCGCAACCGGTCGCCGCGCCTTCGTCCGTGTCGCCGTCGCAGTCGTCGTCCTTGCCGTTGCACGCCTCGGGCGCGGGGGTGGCCGCGGGGCAGGACTCGGCGCAGGTGCGGTCGGCCGTACACTTCCCGCTCGCGTTCTCGACGAAGCACTCGGTCTTGAAGGCCGCGAACCGGTCCGGGCAGGGGCAGGCGGCGCCGCCGGAGGGGACGCACTGCCTGGCGGTGCCGCCGCCCGCGGCGGGGACGTCGGTGCAGGAGAAGCCGTCGGGGCAGGCGCCCGAGGCCGCGCAGCTCGCGCCGCAGAAGCTCCCGGCGGGCCCCTGCGGCACGCACAGGTGGTTGCCCGGCAGCGGGCCCTCGCATTCCGTGTCGGTCCTGCACGGCCGGCAGAGCTGGGACGGGGCCACGCAGACGAGGGTCGAAGGCGCGGCGGGCGCGGGAAGACAGGCCCAGCCCGCCGGGCAGCCGCCGTCGCACGCGCGGGCGCACTCGGCGCCCCCCGGCGTGCCGGTGCAGAAACCCGACTTGCACTGGTCGTCCGCGGTGCAGAAGCACCCGGCCGCGCCGCCGCAGGCCGCGTCCGGCTGCCGGCCGCCGTCGTCCTTGGGCGCGGCGTCGTCCGGCGACGGGTCGGCGGGGAACGGGTCGGCGGGTCCGGGGTCGGGCGCGTCGGGGTCCGCAATCGCCACGTCGCTGTCGCTGTCGAGGGCCGAGTCCCCCGTGACCACGGGGCCGGGCCCGCTCCCCCCGCCGCAGTCCGCGGCGGCAGCGAGGACGGCAGATGCGAAAAGGGGCGCCAGAGCGGTCCCCGCGAGCCAGGACGACAGGCGTTCCATGACGGCCCTCCGTGCTTCAGACACACCCATCCACAACACGTCTACACGCGAGTGGGCGGAATCCGGACAGGCGGAAATAATTCTCGTCGCCAAGGGAACTTTCGGCCCCCATCCGGCGACTAATGCACAGAGGAAGGGACTCGGGAGGAACGGCATGAGGCGGAAGGGAGTCAAAGGGGGCGCGAGCGCCGGCGGCTGCAACGGGGACGCGGGCCGGGCGTGGCGGCGGGCGCAGGTCGAGGCGCTCGCCACGCTTCTGCGGGCGTTCGTCGGCGTTCCCCGGGAGGACCTGGAGGACGCCTTGTCGTCCGCGACCGCGTACACGTGGGCGCGACCGCCCGGCGCAGGTGTCCGGCTCGCGCAGGCGCTCGTGAAGAACTCGAAGGGCCGGGTGCTGAACGCGCTGCGGGACGCCCTGCTGGCCCGGACGCGGCTGGCCGCGGCGGCGGCGGAAACCCCCCCCCCCCCAATATCCAACGGAAGAAGCCAGTCGAAACGGGCCGTTCGGCGTCGCGTGCCGATTGGAGATGGCGCGGCTTGCGCGGACCGCGCCCGGCATCCCCGAGGCGAGCCGGGAGACGCTCGCGGCGCTGATCGAGGGGTGCAGCCTCGGCGAGATCGCGGACGCGAGGGGCGTGTCCGCCGAGTGCGTCCGCAAGCAGGCCGAGCGGGGAGCGGCGGTGCTGTCTCGGCTTGTGGGGGTGTCAGCGGACCCGCCGCGCGAAGTCGGCGACTGATGCCTCGCATGCGGTGCCGCGAACATCCGAACCCCCGTGAGGCGAAGGATAATCCTTCCCGGGGGGCTTCTGCAATCCGTCGGCCGTGGGAACCCGGGGAGCGGATGCCGGCTCACACGGCGTCGAACGCGACCGCGTCGCAGTCGCGCGTCAGGGGAAGCGCCAGGGGAACCCGATCGCCGTGGCCGGGGGGCAGGTCGATCAGGACCACCAGCCCGTGCTGGACCTCGCCGGGGAGCAGGTCGCGGAGCCGCGCGATCCCCGCGGCCATCTCCGGGCGCGGCGTCGAAGCGGGACCGGTCGGACTTCGGCGGGACCCAGAGGAGGGAGCGATCCGCGCCGAGGCGCGGCGCGCTCGGCGGCCGCAAGGCGGCCGCGCAAGGGGGGTGGCCCGCGCCCCGCAACGCGGGGCGGCGGGCACGGGGACGGGAATGGTTCCCGGAGCGTGGTATCCTCCGCGGTGAGCAGGGAGGGCTTTCGATGAACAGGCTGCACGCGATCGCGGTGGCGACGGCGATGGCGCTCGGGGTGGCGGCGGTGCCCGGCGCGGCGGGTTGCGCGGGGCTCGGCGAGGAGTCGTGGATCATTCCCGAGGAGGACGAGGTCGCGCTCGGGCAGCGGTTCAACCAGGAGCTGCTCGCGCAGATGCCGGAGTTCAAGGGCGACCCGGCGGTCATCCAGTACGTCGCGCAGATGGGCGCCGCGATCGCGGCGGTGTCCGATCGCCCCCCCAACGGCGTGCTCCAGTACCGATTCACGGTCGTCGATTCCGACGAGATCAACGCCTTCGCGATCCCCGGGGGGTACGTCTATGTCACGAAGGGGCTGCTCAAGACGGCGCGGTCCGGGGCGGAGGTCGCGAGCATCGTGGCGCACGAGATCGGCCACATCGCGGCGCGCCACGGCGTCAAGCAGCTCGAGACCATGATGCTCGCGCAGGGGCTCGGCAGCCTGATCGGCGACGAGCAGATCGCGGAGCTGGTCTCCGGCGCGATCCAGGTCGGCACCGGCCTCACGTTCAGCAAGGACCAGGAGCGCGAGGCCGACCGGCTCGGCGTCGCGTACGCGAACGCCGCCGGCTGGAACCCCTGGGGGATGGTCGATTTCTTCAGCTTCCTCCTGACACTCGAGCCGAAGGAGAAGGGGAACGACCCTCTGACCGGCCTCGGCGAGCTGTTCGCGACGCACCCGGACACGGCGGAGCGCGTCGGCAGCGTGCAGGCCCAGCTCGGTGCGATGGGGATCGCAAGGGAAGCCGCCGGGCTCCGGTGGGAGGCCGGCACGACGCTCGACCAGGTGAAGGCCGCTCTTTGACCGCGCGGACGCCTCCGGACGGCACGACGTGCAGATCGTTTGAGCCAGGTCAGACAGGTCGGATATCGAAGGGCTGTCATGCCTTGACTGTCCGTCAGGGATCGGTTTCCTTTGAACGCTGGTGGGGCACGGACCTGGTGACCGCCCGGTGGGTCGCAGGGGAGGCCGGACGGATGCGGACGATCGTTCTCGCTGGGGTCCTGGCGGTGGTCGGGGTCGCGGCTGCGTGCAAGCCTGCCGCGCCGCACGGGCCGTCGCCGGGGAAGCCGGACGGCGAGCCGATCGCGAAGGCGGTCGCCCGGGCCCCGGTGCGGCAGGCGGCGGAGGCCGCGGGTCCGCTGCCCGCGAACCGGATCGAGGGGCACGGGACCGAAGGGGCGTGCGAAGGCTGCCACTCGGTCGCCGATCCGGTGCCGGGCAACGCGGCGTTGAAGCCCTGCCCCCGCAAGGACGCGCGCGGACACGACCCGGACCAGGGCCCGGACGTGGTGCGCCTCGCCGAGCTCCGGAACCAGTACCAGCCGGTCGACTTCGACCACCGCCACCACGCGCGCATGGCCGCGATGGGCAACGGCTGCGCCTCGTGCCACCACCACGAGGAGGAGGAAGGGCGGATCCAGCCCTGCAAGGCGTGCCACCCCGCGGCCGCGGCGGGTCGCACAGACGACCTCAACAAGCCCGGTCTGAAGGGCGCGTACCACCGGCAGTGCCTCGGCTGCCACCGCGAGTGGAGCCACGTCAACGGCTGCGGCTTCTGCCACATGAAGGCCGCGAAGCCGGGCGCCGAGACCCCCCGGGACCGGACCGACATCGTCGGCACGCCGCACCCGGTGGTGGAGACCAGGGACACGCGGGTCTACAAGACGTCGCACGCGGACGGCCCGCTGGTCACGTTCCGCCACAAGGAGCACGTGGATCGCTTCGGCCTCCGGTGCGTGGACTGCCACCGCAAGGAGAAATGCTCCCGCTGCCACCACACGGAGGAGGCCGGCCCGGCGGCGGACGCGAAGCGCGTCCACCACGAGCCGTGCCGCGGCTGCCACGAGAAGGAGATCGCGGGGAGCTGCGGCACCTGCCACGACAAGGTCGAGAAGCCCGCGTTCGCGCACAAGTGGCCGCTCGGCAGGCAGCACGAGGGCCTGTCGTGCCGCGCGTGCCACCCCACGGGCAAGCCGATCGGCAGGATCAGCGGGCAGTGCCGGGCGTGCCACAAGGACATGAAGCACGCCTGGCCGCTCGGGCGGAACCACGCGTCCGTGGCGTGCGATTCGTGCCACCCGAAGGGGCAGCCGTACGGCCGGATCGACAAGACCTGCCGCAACTGCCACAAGGGCTGGAAGGACCACAGGACGTTCGACCACAAGGTCACCGGCCAGGCCCTGGACGAGACGCACCGCGACAACGCGGCGTGCGCCGACTGCCATCCCGGCGGGCGCTGGGACCGGCCGCCCGCGTGCAAGGGCTGCCACGACGACAAGGCGTATCCGAAGGACCGGCCGGGACCGGTCGCGAAGGGAGGACGATAGATGGTCGCACTGACGGTGGTCGGGCTGCTCGTCGGGTTCGTGTTGCTGGACCTCGTGGTCCGGCGGTTCGAGCGGGAGTGAGGGGACGGGGACGGCTGTCGGGGAGGCCCGGATGTCCAAGGGCATGCTGATCGACATCACCGCGTGCACCGGCTGCAGGGCCTGCGTGAACGCGTGCCGGACGAAGAACCGCCTGGACGCGCCGCCGGGGGCCCGCCTGTCCGAAACCGACTTCACGGTCCTCGAGCACCGCGACAGGCTGGCCGTCCGGCGGATGTGCTACCACTGCAACGACCCGGCGTGCGCGTCGGCCTGCCCGGTCGCGGCCATGGTCAGGACGCCCGAAGGCCCGGTCGCCTACGACGAGCACCGCTGCATGGGCTGCCGCTACTGCATGGTGGCCTGCCCGCACGGCGTGCCGGCCTTCGAGTGGCACTCGCGCATGCCGCGCGTCCGGAAGTGCGCGTTCTGCCCCGACCACGTCGCCGAGGGGCGGCCGCCCCCCTGCGCGACCGCGTGCCCGACCGAGGCCACGCTGTTCGGCGATCGCGACGCGCTCATCAAGGCCGCGACCGCGCGCATCGACGCGCGGCCGGAGCGCTACTACCCGGGGATCTGGGGGCGCGACGTGGCCGGGGGGACGTCCGTGATGTTCCTGTCCCCGGTCCCGTTCGACCGGCTGGGCCTCAGGACGGACCTCGGCCCCGACCCGCTCGGTCACGCGACCGGCCGGATCCTGGCGCTGGTCCCGGGGACCGCCGCGACCGTCGTGACGGTGCTCGGGGGGACCTACTGGCTGTATCGCCGCCGCGCGGCCGTGGCCGCCGAGCAGGCGCTTGCGGCCGCCCGCGACGGAGCGGACGCAGCGGCCCGCGAAGGGCGGGAGGGGGGCCGATGACGCGCCCGCGCGTGACGTTCTGGCGCCTCTTCATCGTCGCGAGCCTCGCGCTCGGCGCATACTCCATCTTCGTCCGGTTCCACGAGGGCATCGGCGGCGCAACGAACCTGTCGGACGGCACGCCGTGGGGCCTGTGGGTCGGGCTCGACATCCTGACCGGCGTCGCGCTCGCGGCCGGCGGGTTCATGATCACGGCCGTCGTCTACGTGTTCGGGCTGGAGCGCTACCGGCCGATCGTGCGCCCCGCCCTGCTGACCGCGTTCCTGGGCTACCTGTTCTTCGTGATCGGGCTGCTGGTCGAACTGGGCCGCCCCTGGAACATCTGGCACGCCATCATCTACTGGAACCCGAACTCCGCGCTGTTCGAGGTCGCGTGGTGCGTGATGCTCTACACGATCGTGCTCGCGCTGGAGGTGTCGAACCTGATCTTCGAGCGCTTCGGCTGGGTCCGGCTGAGCCGGGTCTTCCACGCGGTCGTCCTGTTCCTGGTCATCGCGGGCGTGATGCTGTCCACCCTGCACCAGTCCTCGCTCGGGACCCTGTTCGTGATCGCGCCCGGCAAGATGCACGCCCTGTGGTACTCGCCCGCGCTCCCGCTGATCTTCTACGTGTCGTGCATGTGCGCCGGGCTCGCCATGGTCATGGTCGAGGCGTTCCTGTCGCAGCGCTTCCTGAAGCACCCCGTGCGCGTGGACCTGATGGCGCGGCTCGCGCGCGTGCTGATGATCGGCCTCATGCTGCTCACGCTGCTGCGCTTCTCCGACCTCTGGCTGCGGAGCGCGCTCCCGCTCGCGTTCCAGCCGACCGAGGAGGCCCTGGCCTTCTGGGTCGAGGTCGCGCTGTTCCAGGTGATCCCGATCGTCGTGCTGTGGCCCGAGCGCCGCCGCGCCTCGCCCCGCCGGCTCTTCGTCGGCGCGTTCTCCGCCGTCGCCGGCCTGGTCACGCACCGCATGAACGTGGCCACCACCAGCTTCGTGTCCTCCTCGCCGACCGACTACTTCCCGACGTGGATGGAGTTCTCGGTCTCGATCGCCCTCGTCGTCGCCGGCGTCGTGGTCTTCTGGGGCTTCGCGAAGTGGACCCCGCTGTTCGCGGAAGGCGAGCACCCGCCGCACGCCGCTCACCGGGCAGAACACGTCACGCGTGCCCGACCTGGGCCACCGACAGCCATCTCAGGCTGCGGGAGAGCGCGCCGCGGAGCTCGGCGGCTGCCCGCTCCGCGGCGATGGCCTGGTGGGCGCTCGACAGCACCCGGAACGCGGTGCTGAACAGGGGCGTGCGGGCGAGCGCGGCGCGCGCGTCGGGGTCCTGGATCGACTCTGCCAGCGCCACGAACAGGCGGCAGCGCGCGGCGTCGTCCAGGCCGAGGACCGAGGCGGCGGACAGCGTGCAGTTCAGGCGCTCGGCGGCCCAGGCGGCCCTGGCACGCTCGCTCAGCCTGGCGCGGGACATCTGGTTCGCGTCGATCACGGCGGCCTTGACCAGGAGGGCCGCCAGCCGGGCCGCGTCGCGGCCGTGGACCGAGGCCGCGAGGTGCGACACCACGTGCCCGCCCTTGGCGGCGTCCGCGCTGAGGAGGGCCGTGACCAGCGCGGGCAGCGGGGCCGGCAGGGTCCGGCCGTCGGGGTTCGCGGCGAGGCGCGCGGCGAGGTCGATCCCGACGACCTTCGACACGTCCGCACGACGGGCCGGGTCCGCGATCTCGGCCGCGGCGGCCCGCTCGGCCGGGGGGCGCCCGGCGAACATCAGCGGGATCCCTCGGTCGTCGAGCGCGTGCGGTCCGGCGAGCGCGAGGCGGCAGTAGATGTCGGTCAGCAGCGAGCGCTCCGCGATCGGCGTGACGTCCATCGCCCGACGCTCCGGTTGGGCGGGCCATTCCGGACCCGCAATCACGATGGTAGGGTCATGACGCCGGACGCACCAAGACGGCGCGTTACGTGTTCCATGACGGCAGGTTAGGCTACCCGGCGCGGGTGAACGCCCCGAACAGGACGAAGTCCCGCATCCGCCTCGCCTCGGCCCGGAGGTCCACGTCGGCGAAGCTGCCGCCCTCGCAGAGGCGGCGGGCGATGAACGCGAACGAGAAGTCGTGGGAGAAGTGCATGAAGTCCGGCGGGGTCACGCCCCCGCGCAGCACCCAGGGGCCGAGGCGCGCGAGGATCAGGTCCAGCTCCGCGCGGTGGAACTCGTCGTGGATCCGCATCCTCGCGATCTCCGAGGTACAGGCCGCGGTGGGGCTGCTCGCGTCGCGCGGGCTCGTCCGCATGCGCGTCACCGGCGACGGCGCGGACCTCGTCGAGGCGGTCGCGGCGCCTCCCACGCCTCCGGGTCCGCCCGCCTGAGGAACCCGGTCAGCCC
>VGRB01000248.1 GCA_016875475.1 Deltaproteobacteria bacterium | reverse complement strand
GGGGCGGCCGCGGCCACCTGCGCGCGGGCCGCCTCGACCGCCCGTGCCGCGGCCTGCCCGAACGGGTGCGAGGTCGCGTGCGGGTTCCCCGGCGGCCCCGCGAGGTGCGGCATCATCGCCTCCAGCACCGCCGGGTCGATCGGCGTGGTGGCGAGGTTGTCGAGGTATGCCTTCATCGCCCGCGATCGTACACCACGCCGGCCCCACCTCCCCGTCCCCGTACCCGTACCCGTACCCGAGCCCGAACCCGTCCCCGTACCCGTACCCGAGCCCGAACCCGTATCCCCTGCTCCACATGCCCCGATACTGCTTTAGCCTCCGCATATTACGCACTACCTTGCCCCCCCCACGGCCCCCGTCCGACAATGGTGGCGGCACCCTCGACGGAGGCTTCGGATGCTCAGGACCGTTTCCGGCGACGTGTTCGTGGAGCGCATCGGGTCCGCCGCGACGAGCAGCGGGGACTTCCTGGTGCACGGCGCGCTGCGATCCCGCGACGGGCGATGCCTCAAGTCCTACCAGGTCCTCGCGCTAGGCAGGGCGCCCGACCGCAATCGTGCCGAGTCGGTCGTGCGCGTGATCGCGGACACGCTCCGTTCCCCGACCGCCGCGACCTCGGCCGCGGTCCGCGTCCCGGACGGCTGGCGGACAGTGATCCGTCGGGGGGAGGGCCGCCGCGCCATGGTCCGCTGGGGCCTGTACCGTCCCGACCCGAGCGGCCGGTCCGACCACCCCGACGCGCCCGGCATGGACCCCCTGATCGTGGGCGAGGCGCCGAGCCCGGCGGCCGCCCGCACGCTGCTGTCCCGCGTGCTCCCCCTGCTCGCCTGCTGATTCCTGCCGCCCGTAATCGTCGGGCCTCCTTGCCGTCGGGGCGGCTGGACAAGGGCTTCGGGCCCGGCGTATCGTTCGGCGCACCCCCGGAAGCCGGGGTGAAGCGGAGGTACGCCGGATGCGGTTCGCTCGTGCACTCGCCACAATCGGCGTCGCGCTCTTCGTCCACGGCTGCTGCGGCTCGATGCAGACGGAGCCCTGCCCTGCGAAGCTCGGAGCGCCCGTGCCCGAGAAGGCGCTCGACCGCGTCCACGCGGAGATCGCGGCGCGGAACGACGGCAAGCTCTACGCCGGCGCCGCCATGGTCGACATCACCACGGACCTGGCCCGCGCGAAGAAGGGGATCTACCTCGGCGGCTTCGACATGGGCCGGCGCAACAAGGGCGTCCGGGATCCCGTGTATGCCCACGCGCTCTACCTCGACGACGGCCGGGAGCCGCTCGTGGTCGTGTCGCTCGACGTGATCGGCTTCATGAACGACGACGTCCGCCTGGTGCGCGCGCTCGCGAGCGACCGTCATCGCGAAGCGATCGTCATCGCCTCGACCCACGACCACGTGGGCCCGGACACCATCGGCTACTGGGGACCCGCGCTCGGCGGGTACCTGCCGGTCTGCCCGGGCCGCGTGCCCGAGTACATGACGCTCGTCAGGCACCTGACCGCGCGCGCCATCGACGAGGCCGCGAAGTCCGCGCGGCCGGTCAGGCTGCGCCCCGGGACCGGGCCCGTGGACCCGACGCTGTCCCTGAACATCCATCCGGAGATCCGCAAGCAGAAGGACGACGTGGTCCGCGTGCTCGCGATCGAGGACGCCGCGGACGGCAAGCCCGTGGCCGTGCTCGCGAACTGGGGCTGCCACGCGGAGGCCATGTGGAACGACGACCAGCTCTCCGCGGACTGGCCCGGCGTGTTCTACCGGCGGTGGCAGGCCGAGGTGGGCGGGGTCCCGGTCTTCGTCGAGGGCGCGCTCGGCGGCCTCGTCAGCCCGAACCCCGGCGACGAGAAGATGGCCAAGGCACCCGAGATCATGGACGTGTTCCTCGAGCACATGAGCACGGCCGAGCGCGTCGCGCTGATGGAGCGCGTGGGCAACGGGTTCTTCGACGCGGTCCGCGCGGTGGTCGCGGGCGCGACCCGGACCTACGGACCCGAAGGCGTGACGCTCAAGGTCGCGTCGAAGCGGATCGAGCTGATCCAGGACAACTGGGTGTTCGACTACATGGGCAAGCGCCGCCTGATCCGTCGCGACGCCACGTACCGGGGGGGTACGACCGTCCTGTCCTCGGACATCGTCGCTGCCCGGATCCGGGCAGGCGGCGAGGTGATCGCCGACCTCGCGACCGTCCCGGGCGAGCCCACCCCGCCGCTGGTGGCGGAGATCGACGCGACCTCCCCGGCCCCGGTCCGCTTCACCGTGGCGCTCGGCAACGACGAGGTCGGCTACATCGTGCGCGAGGCCGACTGGGACCTCGCGATCTACGAGTACGAGCGCCAGATGAGCCTCGGCAAGCCCACCGGCAGCGTGGTCCTGGGCGCGATCAAGGACTTGCGTTCGGGGTTGTAGGGGCCCCCTCGCGTGTCCCCCACGCGACAACGCAGTCCCGGGCCGCCCCGCGCCGATGCACCCCGCGGGCGGACGACGCCCATCGGAGATGCCGTGGCCCTGCGAGAAGCGGTCCCGAGACCCGCGCACACGTTCGGCGCGGAGCGCAGGCGGCACGAGAGGCTGCCGATCGTCGAGGACGCGTCCTGCCGGCCGGCGGGCGAGCAGATCGACGCGCGGACCTGGAACGTGAGCCGCGGCGGTCGCAGGGCGCACGGGCGCCCGCCGCCCTACACCAGGACCTGCCGCTCGCCGCGCGAGTCCGGCGGCCCCACGATCCCGCGGCGCTCGAGCTGCTCCATCACGCGGGCGGACCGGTTGTAGCCGATCTTCAGCTTCCGCTGGAGGAAGCTGATCGACGCCCGCCGGCTCTCGGTCACGATGTCCTGGGCCTCGTCGAGCAGCGGGTCCACGTCCGCCGGGTCCTCCTCGTCTGCCTCGTCCTGCGCCGCCTGGAGGATCTCCATGTCGTACTCGGGCGCGCCCTGCGCCTTCAGGTGGTGGACCACCCGGTGGACCTCCTCGTCCGAAACGAACGGGCCGTGCAGGCGCGTCACCAGCGACGACCCGGGCCGCAGGAAGAGCATGTCGCCGAAGCCCAGGAGCGCATCCGCGCCGCTCTGGTCGAGGATGACGCGCGAGTCGATCTTGGACGAGACGCGGAAGGCGACGCGCGACGGGAAGTTCGCCTTGATGAGCCCGGTGATGACCTCCTTGGACGGCCGCTGCGTCGCCATGACCAGGTGGATGCCGGCGGCGCGCGCCTTCTGGGCGAGCCGCGCCACCGCCGTCTCCACGTCCTTCGACGCGACCATCATCAGGTCCGCGAACTCGTCGAGGATGATCACGAGGTAGGGGAGCTTCTTCGTCTCCTCGGCGTCCGCGATCGCGGTCGACGACTGGCCCGCGGCCGCCTCGGACGGCGCCTCCGCAGCGCCCGCGCCGTCCTCCGCGCCGCCGGCCGCCCGCCCCGAGAGCCGCTCCGCTCGCTGGTTGTACGACTGGATGTTGCGGGTCCCGGCGCGCGCCAGCAGATCGTAGCGGCGCTCCATCTCCTCGACCGCCCACCGGAGCGCGGCGGCCGCGTGCTTCGGGTCGTAGACGACCGGCAGCAGCAGGTGCGGGATGCCCTCGTAGACCTGCAGCTCGACCACCTTCGGGTCCACCAGGATCATGCGCACGTCGTCCGGTGTCGCGTTGTACAGGAGGCTCAGGATGAACGCGTTGACCGCAACCGACTTGCCCGACCCGGTCGCGCCCGCGATCAGCAGGTGCGGCATCTTGGCCATGTCCGTGACCGTCGGGTTCCCGAAGATGTCCTTGCCGAGCGCGAGCGTCAGCCTGCTGCGCGACTTCTGGAATTCCTCCGACGCGAGCATCTCGCGCAGGTAGACGGTCTCGCGGACCGGGTTCGGCACCTCGATGCCGACCACGCCCTTGCCGGGGATCGGCGCGACGATGCGGATGCTCGTCGCCTCGAGCGCCATGGTCAGGTCGTCAGCCAGGTTCGCGATCTGGCTGATCTTCACGCCCGGCGCGGGCAGGAACTCGTACATCGTGACCACCGGGCCGGGGTGGATCTCGACGACGCGCCCCTCGACCTTGTAGTCGAGCAGCTTGCGCTCCAGCGTCTCCGCGTTCCGGTGGAGCGACTCGCGATCGACCACCGACCCGCGCGGCGGCACGTAGTCCAGCAGGGACAGCGACGGCGCCTCGTACGGACCGGCCGGGGCCGCCGGCAGGGGCAGGTCCTCCTGGACGCCGGTCGGCTTGCGCGTGTTCATGACGATCTTCGGGGGCTCGGCGGCGGGCGCCCCGCCCGGCCGCGTCGTCCGGGTGGCGGCGACCGCGTCCGGCATGCCGGACGCCGCCATCGCGGCGCCTGCGCCGGGCCCGATCGGGCGCTCGATCGCGGGCGCCGGATCCGCGACGCGGGTCGAAACACGATCCTCGCCGTCCACGCGGGTCGCGAGCGTCGGCGCGGTCCAGCGGGGCTCGTCGGCGGTGTCCGCCTCGGCGAACCGCGGCTTCTCGACGCGCGTGTCGTGGTCCCCGAGCCCGCCCGCGTCCGCCGCCGCCGCCGGGGACTCGACCGCGTCGCCCGCCGGGGCCCGCCGCCGCCGGGCGGCCGCCGCGGCGACCGCGTGCCGTGCGCCGGCCGCGATGGCCCTGCCGAGCCGTATCCCCCCCGCGGCGATCATGGCGCCGACGGCGCGGAGCAGGGTCCCGAGCGACTGGCCTGCCAGGTAGGTCGCCGCGATCAC
Organism: Deltaproteobacteria bacterium; assembly: GCA_016875475.1. Classification (GTDB taxonomy): domain Bacteria; phylum Myxococcota_A; class UBA9042; order DTJE01; family DTJE01; genus VGRB01. The sequence goes on along the minus strand of VGRB01000248.1, from coordinate 3,559 downwards.
GAGCAGCAGCCCCGCGACGATCGCGGCGCCGCGATCCGCGAGCAGGGCGACCATCACCTCGCCGAAGTACAGGCCGACCACGCCGGCCGGGGGGTGACCGAACGGGCGCGCGTCCCTCAGGCCGACCTGGAGCAGCACCGCGGTCGTCAGCAGCGCGATCACGCCCCAGGTGACCGGGCCGGCGGCCAGACGGACCGGCCGCCGCAGGACGGCCCGGACCCCGATGTACCCGAACGCCGCGTCCACGAGGTACGCCCCGAGGCCGAGCAGCCACAGGAACAGGTCCGCCATGTGCGCCCCGACGGGACCCAGGAGGTTGCTCGTCGCGGCGGCCGACCCGACCCCGACCTTCGTGTCCGCGAGGTCGAACGTCACGAGCGACAGCAGCAGCGCCAGGCTGAACAGGGTGAGGAGCGCGCCATAGACCTCGAGACGCACGAGGTCGGCCTTCGAAGTCGTCATCCCACTCCCCGCAGACACGTCGTTCCTGGAGATCGCGTGGTCGGTCATGCCGGAAGAACCCGGAGCGAGCCTGCCTTGAAGGCTACCACCGCGCTCGGAGATGGACCAAGGAGACGGCGGCGGGGATGGCGCGACCGGTCCGGCCGCGCCGAACTTGATCGAACCGGTCCGCGATGCTAGGATTTTCGCCGGTCTCAGGGGAGTCGATGGAGCTCACCTGCCTCAACTGCGCCGGGACCTTCGAGCTGGACAACGCCGCTGTCGCAGCGGGCGTGGTCCGCTGTCCCGTGTGCGGACAGCAGCAGCCGCTCGCGCACCGCGACCCGGGCGGCAGGCCCAGGCGCGATGCCGCGGGCGTCCCTCCCCGCGCAGACACCGTGCGGATGGACGCGGGCGCGCGCAGCGACACGGTGCGGATGGACGCCGGCGCGCGCAGCGACACCGTGCGGATGGACGCCGGCGCGCGCAGCGACACGGTGCGGATGGACGCCGGCGCGCGCGCCGACCCGGCCGGGTTCCGGAAGCCGATGCAGGCGTTCTCGACCTTCCGTCCCGCCCCGGGCGCGCCCACGGGCGCGCCCCCGGGCGCAGGCCCGGGCGCCGCCCCGACCGGCCCGGGCCCGGCCGAGCCGCCACGGGCCGAGCCGCCACGGGCCGAGCCGCCGAAGCCGAACCGGACGGATTCGCGCACCGACATCGTCGCTCCGCCGCCCCAGGCCGCGGCCCAGTCCGCCGACGCGGCTTCCTCCGCGGCCGCGCCCGACGCGGCGGCCGGCGCCACCGCCCCCGACGCGACCTGGCTTGTGAAGTCGCCGACGGGGCTGGTCCTCGCGTTCCCGACCTCGCAGCTCCTGGTGAACTGGTCCACCATCCTCGACAACCCCGCGCCCTACCAGGTCGCGCGGGGGGGGGCGGGCTGGACCAGCCTGGAGGAGTTCGTCCGCGAGGTGAAGCAGGGCAGCCGCGCGACGCAGGCGTTCCGGCGGATCTCCGGCGACGCGGGGCGTGCGGCCTCGCTCGGGACCGAGTCCGCGCCGCCGGTGCAGGAAGCCCGGCGCACCCCTGCGGACGGGCACCCCGCCCAGCCCGCGGGCGAGCGGCGCGTGTCCACGACCGCCCAGTTCCAGTTCAAGCTGACCCGGGTCGCGCCCCGGCGGGGGCGGAAGCTGCTCATCGCCGGCATCCTCCTGGCCGTGGCGGTCGCCGGCGCCGGGTTGGCGATCCTTGCGCTCAGGATGCTCGGGTAGGCACCCGCCGCGTCGGACGGGCACCTCCCGCCGCGGAGGTCGATTGGGCAACATCCTGTATGTCAGGACGGTGGACGGCGTGCTCCTCCGGTTCGAGGACGTCGCCGGCGTCCGATCGTGGCTCATGTCCGGGAAGCTGGATGCGGACGCCCGGTTCCTGGCGCCCGACCAGCACTGGCGGCCGCTCGGCGAGATGCCGGGATTGAACCTGCCTCCGGTCCCGCCCGTGCCGGCCTCCCCGCCGCCCCAGCCCGTCCCCGTACCCGAGCCCGAGCCCCAGCCCCGGCCCGAACCACGGCGCGAGCCCGTGCCCGCACCCGTGCCCGAGCCCCGGCCCGAGCCCGAACCACGGCGCGAGCCCGTGCCCGCACCCGTACCCGAGCCCCGGCCCGAGCCCGAACCACGGCGCGAACCCGCGCCCGCACTCGTGCCCGAGCCCGAACCACGGCGCGAGCCCGAGCCCGCACCCGTGCCCGTGCCCCGGCCCCAGCCCGCGCCACGGCGCGTACCCGAGCCCGTACCCGAGCCCGAGCCCGCGCCACGGCGCGTACCCGAGCGCGTACCCGAGCCCGTACCAGAGCCGAGGCCCGCGCAGCGCCCCGAGCCCGCCCGCACCGAGTCCCGCCAGACCGAGCCGCTGTGGGCCGAAGGGTCGCGGCAGGCGCCGGCCCGGCCGGCGATGCCGCGCCCGATCGACGTTGCGCCGGTCGGGATCCCCGCGGCCCGGAAGCGGGGCGGCGCCGCGCGTCCCCAGGAAGGCGGCGCCTGGACGCTCGACACCGAGCAGGACGCGGACAAGGTCTGGGCATCGGACCCCGAGGGCGAGGTGCGCCCCGCCCGCATGAAGCTCGGCGGCGTCATCGGCGCGGCGATCGCCGCGGCCGCCGTGATCGCAGGCGTCGTGTACCTCGCCCGCGATCGCACACCCGAGACCCCCGGCCGATCGCCGGTCTCCCCGGCGCCCGCCCCCGCGGCCGCGCCCGTCGCACGCGCGCCCGCGGCCCCGACCGTGCCGGCAGCGGAGCCGGCGGCGCCCGCTCCGGAGCCTGCCGCGGCCCCGGCGGAGGCGCCCGCGGCGCGCCCAGAGGAACCCCCGGTCGTCCGCGTCCCGGCGGAGCCGCCGCCGGCCGCCGCCGCACCGGAACCTCCGTCCCCCCCGGCGCCGGCCGCCGCGGCACCCGCCCCCGCGGCACCCGTCGCGGTGCCGGAGCCTCCCCTGAAGCCGGCGGCGGCCGAGACCGCGCCCGCCCCGAAGCCGGCCGTCTCGCCCGCGCCCGTCTCCCCCGTGCGCGGAAAGGTCGCGGAGACGGATGGCGGGACGGCGGGAGGAGGGAGCGGCGGCGCGGCGGGCGACACGTACGAGGGCCACCTGGCCGCGGGCAACAGGCTGCTCGGCTCGGATGCGGCGAAGGCGCTCGTGCACTTCGAGTACGCTGCGCGGCTCGCCCCCGGCCGGGTCGAGGCGCGCTCCCGGATGGGCGACGCGGAGGCGCGCCTCGGGCACCTCCAGGACGCGGCCATCCACTACCAGACCGCGTTGAAGAGCCACATGTACGGCCCGGCGATGATCGGGCTGGCCCGGGTCCACGCCCGCATGGGCCACGCGGACGACGCCCGCCACTGGTACACGCGCTACCTCGACGTGAACTCGAGCGGCTCCCAGGCCGACGAGGCCCGCAGGTACCTGGGCCGCTGACCCCGCAGCATTCCCGTACCCGTGCCGCACCCGTACCCGAGCCCGGGCCCGGGCCCGCTCGCGAGCCCGTGCCCCGCCCCCCCGATCAGCGTGCCGGTCCCGACCGGCTCAGCGGCGAGTACAGCCACACCACGCGGCCGACGATCCGACCCCC
>VGRB01000247.1 GCA_016875475.1 Deltaproteobacteria bacterium | reverse complement strand
GGGGGCTCCCGGTGACGCGGGCGGCGGCGAGGCGGGCGGCGGCGCCGCGGGCGGCGGCGAGGCGGGCCGCAGCGCGGCGCGGTCCGCGAGCCAGCGCTTCAGCGCGTCGTGGAGCAGGCGGGCGTCCGGCGGGGCCGACGCCGCGAGGTTCGTCCTCTGGCCCGGGTCCGCTGCCACGTCGTACAGTTCGTCCGTGTTGGCGGCCACGTCGCGCACCAGGCGCCACTGCCGCCACTGGACCGCCGCCTTGAGGATGCCGATGCCCTTCTTCGGCGAGGTCGCGGTGAACAGGACCCGGTCCGGGTCGGGCGCGGCGCGGCCGAGCACGATCGGCAGGAGGTTCGCGCCCTCGAGGTCCGTCCGGTCCCACTCGACCCCGACGGCGTTCAGCACGGTCGGCAGCACGTCCGCGAGGCTCGCGGGACCGCCGCGCACCCGGCCCGCGGTCGTCGCGGCGCCCGCCGGGGCCCCGCCCGGCGCGGCGGGCAGGCAGAACGCGAGAGGGACGCGCCGCGACTCCTCGTAGACCTGGAGCCCGTGCGAGGTCTTGCCGTGCTCCCCGAACTCCTCGCCGTGGTCGCCCGCGACGACGACCAGCGTGCGGCCGGCCCACGCGTCGTCGCGCAGGCGGTCGAGCACCGGGGCGATGTGGGAGTCCTCGAGCCGCAGCATGGCGTCGTACCTGTCGATCGCGGCCTCGCCGAACACCCAGGTCGATCGGTCCTCGTAGTAGGGCAGGTGGCCCTCGATGTAGTGCAGCCAGACGAACGTCGGGCCCGCGGGCGTGCGGTCGAGCAGGTCGAGCGCGGCCTCCGTGATCCTCCCGGCGGAGTAGGACTTGCCGGGCACGAAGCCGACCCGCTGCACGCGGTCGAACCGGTACGGGAAGAAGGGGGGGTCGAACGGCGGCACGGACGGGAGGATCGCGTGCAGGCCGTAGCCGGCGCGGCGGAGCACGTCGGTCAGGAAGCCGTTGTCCGGGGCGGGCCGGCGGGCCTCCCACGCGAGCGAGGTCGCGTACCTACCGGAGAACATGGCGGCCATCGCGTGGAGCGTGAAGCCATCGGTCGCGTACGCGTCCTCGAACACGACGCACCGCTCGCTCATGAACCTCTCGAGCGCGGGCATCGTGTCGCGGCGGTACCCGAAGCTCGCGAGGTGGTCGGGGCGGAGCGCGTCCACGAGCAGCAGGACCACGTGCGGCCTCGGCCCGGGCAGGACGAGGTCCTCGAAGTACCGCGGGCGGGCGGAGGCGAGGTCGCCGTGCGCGCGGTCCTCTCCGTCGCAGTCCTCGTCGATGCCGTTCCCCGGCGCGTCCGGGGCCATTCCGTTGACGCCCGGGTCGGACGGGTCGCAGTCGCCCCCGCCGAACAGCCCGGAGTACCCGTCGCCGTCGCGGTCGGTCGCGGCGCGGAGGCGGTCGAACGCGCGGGGGGCGGTGAGGCTGCGGGCGACCATCACGGATCGGACGGCGTTGTCCTCGAGCAGCCACGCCCCGGTCGCGGCGAGGCCGGCGAGCGGCGGGATGGCGGCGGCGGCGAGTGCCGCGGCCGCGCGCGGGCGGGGCAGGCGGCGCGCGAGGCGGGAGGCGGCGGGGACGGCGAGCGCGGCGGCGAACGCGGCGGCGAGCAGGCCCCAGGCCGCGAGGAAGGCCGCGGGGGGAGCGACGTGCGTCCAGTCCACGAGCGCGAAGTCGGGGGCGAAGCGGGTCGCGACGAGGGCGGCGGGCGCGGCCAGGACCGCCGCCGCGGCGAGCACGGCCTCGCGGCGCGTGCGCGGGAACGGGCGCGCGGCGAGGCGGGGGATGCGGCGGGGGAGGGCGGCGACGGCCGGCCGGATCGCGCCGAAGAGCAGGACGGCCGCGGGCACGGCCGCCGCGACCGCGACGAGCCACAGGAGGGCGGCCAGCTCCTCGTTGTGGAACCCCGCGTTCATGAAGCGCAATGCGAGCCGGTAGAGCACCCAGGCCGACGCGAGCCCGGTCGCGAGCGCCGCCCAGAAGGCGGCGGCCGCGTCCCAGCCGAGCGGTGAGGGGGGCCGGGGGGGGAACGCGCGCCGGGCGAGCCGGACGGCCAGCGCGCCGCCGACCCCCGCGACCAGGCCCGCGGCCGCCCAGACCGAGATCACCGCGACGACGAGGGACGCGGCCTGCCCGGGGTCGAGGTCCGCGAGGAGGTCCCAGGCGCGGGCGAGGTCGATCCCCGCGGCGGCGAGGGAGGCGAGGAGCGCGGTCAGGATCGCGGTCAAGAGGGGCAGTCCACGGTGAGCGGCGAGACGGACCCCGCGGGCGGCCACGCGTCGGGCTTGCAGTCCCCGTCCGCGTCGACCATGCCCTCGCGGGTGTCGTGGGCGCACTTCGGCTTGACCTCGTTCTCCCAGAGGTTCAGCCCGCACCCGCCGTTCGCCGGGGTCAGGAGGTTCGACTTGTCCTTGTTCGACGTCTCGTCGCCGAACGCGTCCATGCGCACGACGATCCCGTCGCCGTTCAGGTCGATCAGCTCCAGCAGGCGCTGGTTGCCGGGCCACTCCTCGGACCCGGTCCACCCCTGGCCGCCGGACCCGTAGGTGTACTTGTAGCCGAGCCGCACGCCCGCGCCGGTCGGCGAGCCCGCGATCGGGACGTAGGGGAGGTCCATGGCGAGCGTGTAGACGAGGTCGCCCTTGACCGCGTCGCCGTGCGTGCCGTCGTCGTACATGCGGTTCTTGTTCGGGACCCAGTTGGCGAGCGCCTCGTTCGTCGCGTCGAGCGTCTCCTGCGTGATGCAGTACGGCGGCTGGAACTCGGTCCCGCAGATCGGGGTGGTCTTGTGGATGCCGGCCGCGAGCCAGACCGTCTTGTCCTCGCCCTTGTCCGCGAACTTGTAGGGGTCGATCGCCTGGCAGTTGCGGTCCTTGGCGCCGGGGCGAAGGTCCGCGAGCAGCACGGCGCGGATGCGATCGGTCGCGTAGCAGACCTCGACCCGAAGCTCGGCCGCGGCCGCGAGCAGGGCCGCCTCGAACTGGTCGGGGGTGATCCCGGCGGACGCTAGCAGGTCGCGGTCCGCGAGGTCCTTCACGATCGCGCCCTCCGGGAGGTCGCCCGCGAACGGCCACTTCCCGTCCTTGCCGCCGAGCGTCGCGAGGTCCGAGACCATGGCCTGGAACGTCGCGAGGGCCGCGTTGCCCTGGTCGAGCAGGGTGCCGAGCAGCAGGGCCATCTGCCGCATGGCCGACGGGGGTACGGACGCGAGCGACTTGCCTTCGGACAGGAGCCTGCCCTCGATGACGAGCGCGAACGTGGTCGCGCGGAGCGACAGCGCGCCCATCCCCGGCATCGCGTCCTCGATGGCGACGACTGCCTCGGGCTCGTCCACGCGGCCGCGCTTCGGGACGAACGGGACGATGCCGAGCCCCTGGCCGCCGGACCAGCGCGCGTCCACGCGGAGGCCCGAGAACTCCGTGTTGCCGGGGAAGCGCAGCTCGAACGCGCCGCCGCCGCCGACCGTGCCGCCGACCCCGTCGATGCGCGCGCCCGCGGCCGCATAGACGCGGACCTCGGTGCCCGCGGGGGCCCCGGGGACCGTGCCGGTCACGACCGTGTCCGCCGCCTTCGGCAGTTCCGCGCTGCGGTCGCGCATCGCGGCGTTGATGGCGGGGCCTTCCAATCCACATGCGGCGGCGGCGACTGCCGGAAGAAGGCAGAGGACAGGAAGGATCAGCCCCACCCGCCGTCCTTCTGGCCGAAAGGCCCCGCCCTGCTGCACGCCCTCCCGCCGCGCGGCGTCCGTGCGGGGGCGAGGCCTTTCTACACTTGTGAGAGAAGGCCGGCGGGGGGGGGCACCCATGGAGGCAGACATCACCAGTTCACCTCCAGCGACGCCTTGGAACGGAACACGAGCCAGTGCTGGTCGGGCTTGCGGGGCTCTCGGAACTGGTCCTTGTCGAGGAACTCGATCGCGTAGCGGAACTTCAGCCCCTCGAACTCGTACGTGAGCCCGGCGAAGGCACGGTGCTTCGCGGTGTCGATGTCGCCGTAGCCGGTCTTGAGCGTGCCGTCGCGGCGCTTCTCCCACCAGCGGTCGATCTGGGCGCCGGCCTCGACGAGCAGGCCCGGGGCCACGCCGAGCCCGACCTTGCCGCGCCACGTCAGGAGGTCGCCGGTGTAGTCGTCGGAGGCGGTGGTGTGGCTGCGGTAGTCGAGGTCGTGGATGAACTTCGCCTTGGTGGACAGCTCGAGCCCGCCGAGCACGTCGAACACGTAACGCGCGTTCAGGACCGCGATGGCGGTGCGCCGGTCCTGGTTCAGGTGGTAGACGCTGCGGGGGTCTCGGCCGCGGTCGGTCGTGTTCGCGTAGTCGTAGAGGTCGGTGTCGGTGAAGCCGTCCTCGTGCAGGAAGTTCGGGTAGGTGGTCTCGACGTCGCGGTCCTGCGCGTTGGTGTTGTAGGTCATGTACGTGCCCTCTGCGGACATGTCGAAGCCGCCGATGGCGTACTGCGCGACGAGCGTGCCGCCGTGCCACCCGATGCACGACTCGTACCACGGCTCGTCGAAGTCCACGAATTCGTTGGCGAGATTGAGGGTCGGGAGCTGGCCTCCCTCCAGGAAGCCGTCGGTCAGCAGGACGTCGGACTCGCGGCGCGCGCCGAAGATGGAGTTCCACTCGGCGCCGATGTTGAAGTACTCGGCCTTGATCGACAGCCCGATGTCGAAGGGGTCGGACAGCTCGACGCGCGCGCGGACCGCGAAGTCGTAGGTGTCCTTGTAGACGACCGGCGACACGCCCGCCATGCGCTCGACGCCGTTCGCCGCGAGCTTCCTGTCGATGAGGCCGGCGGAGAAGCCGCCGAACGCGTTGACGGACATCCAGGAGAGCGGCTCGACCTGGGCCTCGATCGTGGTGACCGAGTTCATGTAGCGCGAGAAGTAGTCCACCGCGTGGTCCTTGGCGCAGCCGACGATCGGGTTGCCGAGGTCGTCGGTGCAGTCCGGGTAGAGCGACCCGACCGCGTCCGGGTCCGAGCGGTCGATCTCCACGTCGTTCGTCAGCGTGGAGACGAGCGTGAACGTGCCGAAGGAGGGGGCCACGGTGAACTTCGCGCCGTACGCCCAGTCCGCCGACCAGAAGGGGTTCGGGAGGTTCGGGTCGGTCAGGCCCGTGGACCAGTAGGGGCCGACGTAGAGCTTCGGCAGGGCGATGACCGCGAGGTTGTAACTGAAGATGCCGTCGCCCACGTGCCCGTCCAGGAAGATCCCCTTGGCGTTGTCCCGATCGATGTAGCGCACCTTGCCGATCGACCAGGGGTTGAACATGCCGAGGTCGGACGAGCCGATCGTGACCCAGTCGATGGTGGGGATCGGGATGGCGGCGCGGACGAAGGTGCCGCGCAGCTTGATGTAGGAGGCGTGGTTCATGCCGCCGGACTCGCCGGACGTGTTCGTCTCGCCGTCGTACCAGCGGTTGCCCGACTCCCACCAGTCCTGCCACAGCTCGCCGAACCGGCTCTGGATGCGCGCGTAGCCCTGCACGTACTTCGAGACGCGGCCGAAGAACTTCAGCTCGAACTCGGTGCCCACGCCGTTGTCGCCCGCGTAGTCGTCGCCGTCCGGGTGCGGCGTGCCGAGGTTCAGCAGTCCCTGGCTGTCGTTGTTCCGGTAGAGCCACTTCGTGTAGATCCGCGCCGCGAGGTCGAAGTTCGCGATGTCGGCGTTCGCGGGCGGCGCCGCGGCCAGCGCCATCGCCCCCGTGACCGCGGCGAGGAGTCCCCTTCTCATCCTTCTCCCTCGCTGCCAGCGTCCGTTCTACGGATACACCATCGGAAGCTCGACCTTGGGCTTGTCCTGGTCGTCGCACGAGTACTTCAAGGCCGAGTGCTGCATGCGGACCTCGTCGGCCCCGCCCTGGCCCGGCGCCACGATCATGTCGATCACGTGCGGGTCGCACGCGTAGTCCGAGCCGCCGCCGAAGCGGTGCTGCCCAGCGTACTCGTTGACCTTCCGGGTCAGGACCTCCTTCGAGTCCGGGTAGCCCTCGTTCGACTGCAGGGGGACCGCGTACCCCCAGCCCTTGGCCGGCTTCCCGCCGAGGTCGGACGCCTTCACGGTCGCGACGAGGGTCTTGCCGTCCACGCGGGTCGCCGTCGGGATGACCACGCCCGCCTTCATCTTCGCGGCCTTCTGCCCGATCTCGCTCTGGAGGCGCGACTTCGGCTGCGGGCTGACGAGCACGACCTTTTCCCAGCACGACGCCGATCGGAAGCGCACGTTCATGCCGGGCAGCCCCTCGCAGGTGCCGGAGCCGTCCTTGCGGTCCGTGTCGATGTAGACCTGGACGAACTGGAGCGAGAACCCGTTGCCCTGCCAGGCCTTCGAGTCCCACGGGTCCTCGATCTTCGAGCGCACGCCGACCTTGAAGACCACGTCCGAGCCCTTTACGTCCACGTCGAACGACAGGATGTCGAACGAGCCCGGCTTGTAGACCGCGTCGGTCGGGTACGTGTACGCCCCCGGCCCGTTGTCGTCGCCCGCCGGGTCCTTCAGCGACACCACCGGCTCCGCGATTGCGGCCGCCGCCGCGGTCGCCGCCGCCACCCCCGCGATCACCGACACGAGACGCCGCATGCCCGCACCTCCGGGAACGTCCGGCGAAGCGTACCACCCCGGCCCGGGGGTGGGCAACCATGGTATCCGGACGAACCCGCGCAGGGAGCCCATGGTCGAACCTCCGCTCGCGGTCGATCCCTGGTCCTCCTCCCTCGGGGCAGCTACCCCGGGTTCGGGTCCAAGGAAACCGGGTGCGGCATGGGAGGAGAACGAGGCCACGGTGCAGCGGCCTCCCGGCCTCGGGCGAGCCCATCCTGCCCGGCATCGCCAGGGTCTCGCCGAACGTCCAGTCGTTCATCCCGGCGACCTCCTTCCAGGAGACCGCCCGCGTTCTGACCGAGGCCGCGATCAGCGGGGGGACCGCGGCGCTCACGCCCACGGGAACGGGATGACGTCGACCTCGGTGCCCGCGGGAACCTCCGCGGACCCGGGCGGCAGCAGCACCAGGCAGTCCGCGCGGGCGAAGGGGAGCAGCAGGTGGGAGTCCTGGGACGCCGCGACCTCCACGTGCGCGAGCGCCCCCCCCGGACGCCGCCGGCCGCGGAGCATCGCGGCAAGGCCGGCGGGCTTGCGCGCGGGCGACGACAGGACGGCCCGGGCGCGGACGCACTCGGGCGACACCCCCTGCACGCGCCGGATTGCGGGCCAGGCGTAGGCGAGGAAGCAGGCCAGGGACGACGCCGGGTTCCCGGGCAGGCCGAGGACCGGGACCGGGCCCAGCGATCCGGGGAACACACCGAAATACAAGGGCTTCCCTGGCCGCTGCGCCACGCCCCAGAACACGCGGCGGACCCCCAGGCCCTCGGCCACCTCCTTGACGAGGTCGTGGTCCCCGACCGAGACGCCCCCCGACACGCACACGAGGTCCGCGTCGCGCAGGGCCGCGCCGAGCGCCGAGGCGAGGGCGTCGCGCGCGTCCGCGGCCCGCAGGAGGGTCACCGGGCCCGCGCCGCAGGATGGAGCGGCCGCCCGAAGCGCCGGGCCGTTCGAGTCGCGGATGCGCCCGGGGGGAAGGTCCGCGCCGTCCGCGATCTCGGACCCGGTCACGACCACGGCGACGGCGGGCCGCCGGGCCACGCGCACGCGTTCCACGCCCAGCGCGCTCAGCAGCGCGACCCCGGGCGGACCCGCGACGTCCCCCCGTGCGAGGACCGGGTCGCCGGCGCGCACGTCGCCGCCGGCGGGGCGGACGTTGGCGGCCTCGCGCACGGGCCCGCGGACCGTCACGCCGTCGCCCGAGCGTTCGCACCGCTCCTGCTCCACGACCGCCGCGGCCCACGCGGGCACGACCGCGCCCGTGAAGATCCGGACCGCCTCGCGCGCGCCGACGGGGCCCGGGTGTCCGCCCGAGCCCGCGGCGACCTCGCCGACGACCCTCAGCGCGACCGCGTCGCCGCCCGCGAGCGCCTCGATCGCGGGGCCCGGCAGCGCGTACCCGTCCATCGCGGACACGGCGGCGCGGGGCAGGTCCTCGGGCGCGACCACGTCCTCGGCCAGCACCCGCCCGGTCGCGTCCGTCGCCGCGACCTCCTCGTCCGCCAGGGGGGCCACCGCGTCGAGCACGGCCCGGACCGCGTCGTCGAACGGCAGCAGGCTCGACGTCATCTCAGTGCCCCCCCCCGCGCATCATCGGGAACAGGTGCAGGACGCCCGGCAGCAGGCTCGACGTCATCTCAGTGCCCCCCC
>VGRB01000246.1 GCA_016875475.1 Deltaproteobacteria bacterium | reverse complement strand
ACGGGATCGCGGACGTCTTCATGCCGGACTTCAAGTCGGCCTCGGCGGAGGCGTGCGCGGCCTGGATGGATGCCCCGGACTACCCGGAGGTCGCGACCGCGGCCGTGCGGGAGATGCGGCGGCAGGTCGGCGATCTCGCGGTCGATGCGGACGGGGTCGCGCGCCGCGGCCTTCTGGTCCGGCACCTCGTGATGCCGGGCATGACGGACGACGCGGTCGCGGTGATGCGGATCCTCGCGGACCTGTCCCCGGGGTGCGCGGTCAACGTGATGGACCAGTACCGGCCGCTCGGGAGCGCGCCCGGGATGCCGGGGATCGGCCGGAGGCCCAACCCCGCCGAGGTCGCGGCCGCGAAGGCCGCCGCGCGTGCCGCGGGGCTGCGTGTGCTCTGATCGCCGGACCCGCCCCCGTTCTTCCCTGTGGTCTCGGTGGTCTCTGTGGTAGATCGTCGCTGTCCTTGCGGAGGGACCTCCATGCGCCTCGCCGTCGCGTTCGCGGCCCTGTCGGGATTCCTCGCCGCCTGCTCGTCCGGGGGCGGCGGCCTGCCGCTCGAGGTCGCGGGCCGGGTCGTCGGCGTGGACGGCGCCGGGATCGAAGGGGTGACGGTCCGCTGTCCCGCGGGCGGCGTCGAGGCCGTGACCGGCGCGGGCGGAGCGTTCGCCCTGTCCGCGCGAGTGCCGGCGCCGGAAGACGGCGCGGAGCCGCGCGCGGCCCTCTGGTTCGCGAGGGACGGGCTCGCTCCGATCGCGAAGTCGGTCCTCGCGGGCGAAGGGGACGTCGCGATCGTCGCGACCGTCGGCAAGGCGGCGAGGCGGGAGCCGGTGACGCTGCCGCCGGGGCCTGACACGGAGACGGTGTTCCTGGACCACGGCGTGCTCACGCTCTACCCGGACTCGTTCGAGGCGGGCGGGGCGAAGGCGACGGGCACCGCGGACGTGACCTGGGCGACCTGGGACCCGACCTACGGCGACGCGCTGCTGGTCTCCGCGCTCCCGGTCAGGACGGCCGCGGGCACGGCCGCGCCGTACCTGGAGCAGATCGCCTCGGTCCACTTCCGGGCCGAGCAGGCCGGCTCGACGCTTGCGGTCGGCGGCGCGAAGGGCGTCGGCGCGGACATCGTGACCTCGGGGATGCTGCGCGACCCGCTCGGGCCGGACGACGGGCTCGTCTTCCACGTGGACGAGCTGACCGGGGAATTCGTGGCCAAGGCGCCCGCGGCCTACGACCTCGATCACCATACGCTCCGGGTGGCCGCGGACGCGGACGGGACGTGGGTGTGGGCGCGCAAGCGGGTCGGCTCCACGACGTGCGTGGACGTGAAGGTGATCGGGCGCGACGGCCTGCTCGCGCGCGGGGCGCACCTCGTGCTGCTGGAGAAGAGCGTGACCGGCGGGCCCGACGCGGTGGAGTCCGTGCTGGACGAGGCCGCGGGGACGCTCGGCGAGTCGTGGTGCCTGAGGGCGCCGACCGGGACCGCGGGCGGGCGCCTGAGGGTGGCAGTGCCCTCGGAGAGCGGCATCGAGGAGGTGACCGTCGTGGTGCCGCTCGGCAGCGTCGGGACTTGCGATGCGCCGTGTCCGAACACGAAGGACGTTGACCTCCGGCCGGGGGTCGCGCCGGGGGCCTGACCCTTCTACCCCCCCGGGGGCCGTCCGTTTTCCTCAATGGTCATCCACGTTTTGGGGTCACAATCGCCAAGTGCGCGTGATTGCAAGCGAACGAGCCGGAATCGTGGCGGTCCGTTGGGTTGGACCGATGGCAATGGCAACTCGGGCGGATCGGAAGAGCCTCGCAAGTCCGCGATTCCACGGACCTGGTGCGAAAACGTGGAAAATCGTGTTGAGCCGATCTCTCGGCTGTTCTAGATTCCGCGGGCGGGGTGGACAGCCCCTCGGCCAGAAAAACCGGAAACGAACGAGATGGGAGAACCGGGTATCACCATGCTCGAAACCTGGAACAAGGCGATGCAGATCCTGCGATCGCGACTGGACCCGATCCAGTTCGATCGCTGGCTGAGCCCGATACAGCCCGAGGCCGGGACGGACGGCCGCCTGACGCTCGAGGTCCCGGACGAGTTCTCCGCGCGCTGGGTCAGCGACAACTACCTGGAACTGATCAAGGACGCGCTCTGGGACACCGCGCGCAAGCACGTCGGGATCGACTTCAAGGTGCGTGCGGGGACGCCTCCCGAGGCCCCGCGGCTCGTGCCCCCCGCGCCCCGGGAGCCGGCCGCCCCGGTCGGGGGATCGGGGGTTCTGCCCGCGGCGGGGGCGCATCCCGCGCAGGCGGCGGCCCAGCCGCCCGAGGCCCTGCCGCTCGTGCCCTGGTACACCTTCGGCACGTTCGTGATCGGGCCGTCGAACCAGATGGCCCACTCCGCGTGCGAGCTGGTCGCGGGAAACCTCGGGGGCATGTACAACCCGCTCTACGTCTACGGCGGCGTGGGGCTCGGCAAGACGCACCTGCTGCACGCGATCGGGCACCACGTGATCGCCGCGCGGCCGGGGACGCGGGTCCTCTACATGTCCGGCGAGTCGTACGTGAACGAGGTCATGACCGCGCGCCGGAACGACCGGCTGGACGTGCTGCGGCACCGGTACCGGGGGCAGTGCGACGTGCTGCTGGTGGACGACGTCCAGTACCTCGCGGACCGCGAGTTCGCGCAGGAGGAGTTCTTCCACACCTTCAACGAGCTGCACAACGCGCAGCGCCAGATCGTGATCTCCGGCGACCAGTTCCCGTCGTCCATGCCGAAGTTCTCGGAGCGCCTGCGGTCCCGGTTCGAGTGGGGCCTGATCGTGGACGTGGCCCCGCCCGACCACGACCTCCGCGTCCGCGTGCTGCGGCAGAAGGCCGGCCGCGAAGGCCAGGTCCTGCCCGACGACGTCGCCGAGTTCCTGGCGGCGCGGTTCTCGTCGTCGTGCCGCGAGATCGAGGGCGCGCTCAACCGCGTGACCGCGGCGGCGCTGATAAAGAGGATCCCGATCTCGCTGGAACTGGCGCGGAGCGTGACCGACCGCATCATCGCGGACCGCAAGGGCCGGCTGACGCCCGAGATTTTCCTGAAGACCGTGGCCGACTACTTCCAGGTGTCGGTCGCGGACCTGAAGTCCGAGCGCCGCAACCGCGAGGTCTCCCGGCCGAGGCAGGTCGCGATCCTGCTCGTGCGGAAGCACACCGGCGCCTCACTGCCCGCGATCGGCGACCTGCTCGGCGGCCGGTCCCACACCACCATCCTTGCCGCGCACCGCCAGATCGAGGAGACCATCGCGGCCGAGCCCGGCCTCGAGCGCGCGGTCAAGGACATCGAGCGCCAGATGGGGTTGTAGACCGCGGTCGTGGCTGGGCGCGCCGCGCCGCGGGCGCCGGTTTGACACGGCCCGCGGCGCGGTGACATGCTGCCGGGCGACGCCTGCCGGAGCGACGCCTCGTGCCCGCGCGAATGCGAATGACGGCGGCGGTCGCGGCCTCCGCGGCGGTCGCGGCTTCCGCGGCGGTCGCGCTCGCGCTGTCGCTGTTCCGTCTGCACGACGACGACGTCGGGTTCCACGTGGCGAACGGCCGCCTCGTTCGCGAGGCGTGGCGGACGGGAGGGGAGATCCCGACCGCGAACCCGTTCTCGTATGCCGTGCCCGGACATCCGTGGACACAGCACCAGTGGCTCCCGGCCGCCGCGACCGCGTGGCTCGTTGACGACGCGCCGGACCTGCTCGGGATCCGCGGCGCGCCCGCGGCGCCGGGCGGTCCGGGCCGGACGGACGGGCCGGAGCGGCCCGACGCGCGCGTGCTGGTCGCGCTGAAGGCGGCGCTGTTCGCCCTGCTGTTCGGCCTGCTCGCCGCGGGTGCGCTCGCGGAGGGTTGCCCGCCCGTCCTCGCGTTCGTCATGTGCAGCCTCGGCGCCGCCGCCGCGAGCCCGCGGTTCTACGAGCGGCCCTACCTGCTGTCCTCGCTCGGACTCGCCGCGACCGTGCTCGCGCTGCGCGCGTGGGGCAGGGCCGCGCCCGGGTCACGGCGGAGGTCGGCCTGGCTCGCCGTGGCAATCGCGGTGCCGGTCGCGAACGCGCACCTCCACGCGGGCGTGTGGGACTCGCTGCTCGCGTGGGTCGCGGTCGCGGGCGGGGCTTCGGCGACGTGGGCGGTCGCGCGGGTCCGCGGCAAGGACGAGGCTTCGCCGGCCCCCCTGCTAGCGGGCCTCGGGGCGACGATCGTCCTGGTGGTCGGCTCGCTCGCGGCCTTCGCGCCGTCCGGGGTCGAGGTGCTGCTCCTGCCCCTCCGCATGACCGACAGCGCGTACTGGGCGAAGCACCTGAAGGAATTCCGGCCCCTGTGGGACGCGATCGTGCCGCTGTGGCCCGCGGTCGCGTTCGTGGTCGTGACCGCGGCGCTGCTCGCGTGGCGGCGGCGGGACGTGGACCTGGGCGGGCACTTCCTGGCCTGGGGCTTCCTGGCCCTCGCGGTCCGGCACCAGCGCATGATCCTGCCGCTCGTGGTCGCGGGGCTGCCGGTGATCGGACGCGCGGCGGCCCGGATCCCGGCGCGGCGGACGGTCGCGGCGGGCGCGGTCGCGATCGGCGTGGCGGTCGCGGGCGCGGCGTGGGTCGTGCAGGCCGAGCGCTTCCGCATGGGCCTCGGCGACGCGTGGGACGGCGGCATCGACGCGTCCGCGCACCCGTTCGCGCTGCTCGACCGCGTCGATCGGGACGGCCTGCCGGGCGAGGTGTTCGCGTCGGACGGGTTCGCGGGGACCTTCCTGTGGCGGCTGTACCCCCCGCGCCGCGTGCTGGTCCACACCGACCTCGAAGCCTACCCGGTCGAGGTGTTCGAGGACCCCTACCGCGTGATCCGGTACGCGCGCGAGGGGTTCGAGGACCGCCTGCGCTCGCTCGGGGTCCGCACGTTCCTGCTCAAGCACACCACGCCGGGCGAGCGCGCGGCCGCCGCGGGGCGGCCGAACCTGCGCGACGTGCTCTGGGAGCGAAGCGGGACCGGCCAGTTCCCCGACGCGGTGCTCGTCGACTTCGACGACGCGGGCGCGCTCTGGGTGCTGCGCGACGCGCTCCCGGCCGGCGTCGCGACGCTCGACCGCTTCCCGGTCAACCCCGACACGGGCCGTCCGCGGGCGAACGCGCTGCCCGATGCCGTGCGCGACGCGCTGGTCGCCCACGCGAAGGCGCATCCCGGCTCGGAGCGGAGCCTGCGGATCCTGCGGGCCTTGTTTCCTGCGCGCGAGTAGGCCGCGGAACAGATTCGGGCCCGGAACGATAGAGAGGACGGGTTCGGGTACGGGTACGGGTACGGGGACGGGTACGGGCTTGGGCTCGGGGACGGGTTGAAGATACACATCGGCGGAGGTAGAATGTGTATGGACGCGCCGGGAACGAACATGGGCAGGACGAACATCGTGCTGGACGACGAGCTGGTCCGGAAGGTGATGGAGCTGACCGGGCAGAAGACGAAGCGGGGGGCCGTGGATGCGGCGCTCCGGAGCCTGGTCGAGCGGAAGAGCCTGTACGAGAGGCTCAAGGCGCTTCGTGGCATCGGGTGGTCCGGTTCCCTCGACGAGTTGAGGCGACCCCGGGTTTGATCATCGTCGACAGCTCGGTCTGGATCTCGTATTTCAACTGCGCGCCGACGCCGCAGGCCCGACACCTGTGGCGTCTCTTCGACCTGGAGCGCGAGCCGGTCGTGGTGCTCCCGATCATCGTGTTCGAGTCGTTGTCGGGGTTCCGGGACGACCGCAGCTTCCTGCGTGGCCGCGACGCGCTCCTCGACGTGCCCGTGCTCGACACGGATGCGACGACGCACGCGGAGGCTGCCGCCCTCTACCGCTCGCTGCGCAAGCGGGGGGTCACCGTCCGGAGCCCGGTCGATTGCCTCATCGCCCAGGCCTGCATCGATGCCGGCGCCCGCCTGCTTACCGAGGACCGCGACTTCGACGCCATCGCGGCGCACTCCGCGCTGCGCCTCGTTGATCCGCTGGCCCCCGAGTGATATCTTCCGCCGCCCTTCGGGGACCCTGGTGACCCGGTCGCGACGGGAGGACTCACGCATGGGCAGCCGCGAGCGCTTCATCGAGAGGGTGGCCGAGCTGGCCCGCGTCGGGCAGCTCCAGTCGCCGTGCCTGGCCATGAGCCGCGGAATCATCCGCGAGAAGGCCGCGCAGTGCGGCGCCGGCATCCCGGGCGTGCGGGTCTACTACGCGGTCAAGGCGAACGACGACCCCGAGGTGGTGCGCACCGCGGCCGAGGCCGGCTTGGGCTTCGAGATCGGCTCGGTCGCCGAGCTGAACGAGGTCCTGCACCTCGGCGTGCCGGCGGAGCGCGTGATCTCGTCGAACCCCATCAAGTCCCCGGAATTCATCCAGTACGCGGTGTCGCGCGGTGTGCGCACGTTCGCGTTCGACTCGCGCGCCGAGGTCGACAAGCTCGTGCGGCTCGCGCCCGGGTGCGAGGCCGTGGTGCGGCTCGCGGTCCCGAACGAGGGGTCCGACTGGCCGCTGTCCGGGAAGTTCGGCGTGGAGTTCGGCCCTGCGGTCGAGCTGCTCGCCTACGCCAAGGTCAAGGGCCTGAACGCGGTCGGCGTGAACTTTCACGTGGGCTCGCAGTGCACGAACCTCTACGCGTGGGACACCGCGCTCGGACTCGCGGCCAAGCTGTTCGAGGAGGCCGCGGACATCGGCCTCCCCTTCGACCTCGTCAACCTCGGCGGCGGCTACCCGTCGCAGTACCTGAAGCCGATCCCGCGCGTCGAGGACTTCGAGGACCGCATCGTGAAGTCGCTCGCCCGGTGGTTCCCGCAGGGCGTGCGCCTGATGATCGAGCCGGGCCGCTTCCTGGTCGGCGAGGCGGGCGTGTTCGTCACGCGCGTCATCGGCAAGGCGCAGCGCCAGGACGGGCTGTGGGTCATGGTCGACGTGGGCGTGTTCAACGGGCTCGCGGAGGCGCTCGGCGGCATCCGCTACCCGTGGCGCACGCTCCGCGACGGGCGCAAGGTCAAGGTGATCCTGGCCGGGCCGAGCTGCGACGGGTTCGACGTCATCGACCGCGACGCGGAGATCGTCGAGCCGGAGGTCGGGGACATGGTGCTGTGCCTGACCGCGGGCGCGTACACGACGGTCTACGCGGCTCGGTTCAACGGGTTCCCGCTTCCGGGCGTGAAGCTGATCGAGGACTGAGGAAGGAGGAGAAGATGGCCGAGATTCGCCTGTTCGAGAAGGATCCCTACGCGCCGATCAAGTACACGTACGAGGTCTCCGAGGTCCTGTACCGCGGCAAGAGCCCGTACCAGGAGTTCGCGGTCGTCACGAACCCCTTCTTCGGCCGCATGCTGATCCTGGACGGCGTCGTGCAGTTCACCGAGCGGGACGAGTTCTACTACCACGAGATGCTGGCGCACGTGGCCCTGCATGCCATGAAGGCCCCGAAGACCGTCATCGTGATCGGCGGCGGCGACGGCGGCGTCATCCGCGAGGTGCTGAAGCACCCCACGGTCGAGAAGGCCTACCTCGTGGACATCGACTCCGAGGTCACGCGCGTGTCCCGCGAGTTCTTCCCGACGGTGTCCTCCGGCCTGTCCGACCCGCGCGTGGTCGAGGCGCCCATGGACGGCGCGATCTTCATGCAGGAGTTCGAGGGGACCGCGGACGCGATCCTCGTGGACTCGACGGACATCGTGGGCTTCGCGAAGAGCCTCTTCACCGAGGAGTTCTTCGGCAAGGCCGCGCGCATCCTCGGTCCGACCGGTGCGTTCGTGACCCTGTCCGAGTCAATGCACTTCCACCTGCCCATGGTGCGCGAGGTCCAGAACACGCTGAAGAAGGCGTTCCCGAAGGTCGATCTTTACACCGCGCCGATCGCGACGTACCCGGGCAACTGGTGGTGCTTCGCCGTCGGGACGAACGGCCTGGACCTGCGCGCGCAGGCGCGCGACCAGGTCGGCCCGACCCGCTACTACTGCAACGACATCCACAAGGCATGCTTCCTCCCGAAGTACCTCTACGACCGCATGATGGAAGAGGGCCGGGAGTCCATGTAGCCGACCGTCGCAGCGCGCCCTCGGCCCGCGCCGCTCAGGCCGGCGCGGGCCGTCCGCAACGAATGGAACGAGCATTACGCGCTGTCGCCCGGCCCGCACGGCAGGCGGTCCCGAACGACACCCGTCGAGACGCGTACCCCGCCTTCCCGACCCGGCAGGCCCCAGGGGCATCGATCGGAGGGGGGCGCGGCTCGCCCCCCTGCCCGCCGCCCCGCGTTGCGGGGCGCGGGCCACCCCCCTTGCGCGGCCGCTTTGCGGCCGCCGAG
>VGRB01000245.1 GCA_016875475.1 Deltaproteobacteria bacterium | reverse complement strand
TGTTCCGCCGGTCCCTGCCCGGAGTTCCGCCAGTGCTGCGGCCCCTTGCGTTGCTCTCCATCCTGCTCGCGAGCGCGGTCGCGCGTGCCCAGGCGGCGCCGCCCCCCCCCGCCATCGACGCGGGCTGCAAGGTCAAGAGCGTCGTGGTCCTCGGGGCCGGCGTGCAGGACCGGGAGTCGGCCGAGCTGCTCCGGATGGTCACCGAGGCGGTCGGCCGCTATCCCTGCTACAAGGTCCGCGACTCGGCCGAGGGCCTGGAGGCCGGGATCGGGTCGGCGCTCGCCTCGGTCGAGGAAGGGAAGCGCGAGGCGGAGGCGGGGCAGGCCGAGTTCCTGGCGATGCGGCTCGAGCCGGCGCGCGCGCACTTCCGCCGCGCGGTCGATGCGTTCGGCGCCGGGTTCCCCGCCCTGCCCTACTCCGGGCCGCTGTTCGACGCGCTGATGCACCTGGGCGCGGCCGAGGCGGGGCTGGGCGAGCCCGAGCGGGCGGCGGCCGCGTTCCAAGCGGCCCTGCGCCTGAGGCCCGAGGCGGACGCGTCCGACTACTCGGTGGTCCCCGAGGCGGAGGCGGCGTTCGCGGTCGCGCGCCGGGAGGCGGAGTCCGGGAAGACCGGCGCCCTGTCCGTGCACGGCGAGCCCGAGAGCGTCGAGGTCTACCTGGACGGCAGGTTCGCCGGCGTCACCCCCTGGGTCGAGGCCGCGGTGCCCGCGGGACCGCACTGGGTCTCGCTCCGGCGCGTGGGATACGAGCGGAAGGGCGTGTCCGTCCAGGTCCCGGCCGGCGGGTCGGCCACGGTCACTCCGGCGGAGGGCAGGCTGACTCCCGCGCGCCGCCGCCCGCTGTACGAGACCGCGATCACGAAGCTCGGCAGGCTCGCCCCGGACGGCATGGAGAGCGTCACCGCGATCGAGGACGTGAAGGCCCTCTTCCTGTCGGACCTCGCGCTGGTCGTCCACGTCCGCGCTTCGGACGGCGGGCGCGCGGCGCGGCTGTCGCTGTGGGACCTCTCGACCATGCAGCGGTCGTGGTCCGGCATCGAGCCGGAGACCGGCACCGCGTCCGAGCTGGGCCGGGGCACCGCCGAGTCGCTCGTGTCGCGCGCGATCGCCACGTACGACGAGCGGACGCGCGTGCAGGAGAGCGGCGCCGCCACCGTGAAGGCGCGGGGCGGGATCCACACGAAATGGTGGTTCTGGACGATCGTCGGGGCCGCCGTCGTGGGGGGTACGACGGCGGCGCTGGTGCTCACCAGGCCGAAGGCGGAGTCCCACGGCCTGCCGCACGACGGGACGGGCGCAGTGCTGGTGAGGTTCTAGGACAGGGGGCATTTGGCCGCAGGGACCGCGGAGACCGCAGAAAGGACACGGAGACGAGGATGAAGAAGGAAATCGTGGTCGCGGCGTTCCTGGCGGCGCTGGCGCCGTCCGTGGCCCGGGCGCAGGCCGAGGCGGTCGATCTGTTCCGGCTCGGCGCTCAGGAGCTGGCGTCCGGGTTCGTGGACAAGGCGATCGAGTCGTTCGAGAAGGGCGTTCAGCTCAAGCCCGACGCCAGGGAGGGGTGGTACAACCTCGGCGTGGCCTACGGCCGCAAGAAGCTCTACGCCAAGGAGGTCACGGCGTACGAGGAGGCGATCAAGATCGACCCGAACTACGCGAACGCGCACCACAACCTCGGCCTCGCCCTGACGGACCTCGGCCACAAGGACAAGGCGGTGGAGTCGCTGCGCACCGCGGTCAGGCTCGACGCCAACGCCCCGGACGCGTGGAACAACCTCGGCGTCATCCTCCTGGAGAAGGCCGACACCGCGGCCGCGGCGGACGCGTTCATGAAGGCGGCGGCGGCCGGGCCGTCCTGCGCCGAGTGCCGCCTGAACCTCGGGATCGCCCTGTTGCGGCAGGCCGAGAAGGAGACATCGAGCGAGCGGCGCGCCCCGGTCCTGCGGAACGCGCTCCAGGCCAACGCCGACGCGCTCGCGGCCGACCCGCGCTTCCACCGGGCCGCCTACAACAAGGGCGTGATCCAGCACCGGCTCGGCGACACCGCCGGCGAGGTCGCGGCGTACCGCGAGGCGCTCGCGATCAAGCCCGACTACTCCGCGGCCCAGTACAACCTCGCGGCCGCGCTCTCGGCGAGCGACGACAAGGCCGGCGCGATCAAGGCGTGGGAGGACTACATCCGCATCGCCGGGACCGACACCAGCGAGCGAGGCTTCGTCGACAACGCCCGCAAGGAACTGACCCGGCTGCGAGGCCTGTAGCGGATCCCCGCCCCCCCCGTCCCCGTCCCCGTGCCCGTGCCCGTGCCCGTACCCGTACCCGCCCTCCTCCACGAACCCGGACCCCGAAACTCCAACCAGGACGCCATGTTGCGTCCCACCGCCCGCCCGCGACCGCCCGTTGTCAATGACCAACGTCACGAATCCGCTTGACAACCCCCCGCGTGCGCGGTAACAACTCCACCGTTCATGGGACTTTCGTCACGGAAGGAGGAGTAGCAATGTCTCTGAAGCTCGTTCTCGGTTCCCTTCTGATCGCCGGCTTCCTGGCCATGGGCTGCGGCGACGACGGCGGAAACGGCGGCACGACCGACGTCCCGGCCGAGACCACGCCGACCCCCGATGTCCCGGCCGACACCACGCCGACCCCGGACACGCCGACCGAGACCCCGCCGACCGAGGTCCCGGCGGACCTGCCCCCGGTCGAGACCGAGCCCTTCACCGGCACGATCATCGAGTTCGGCTCGAACCCGCCGGCCGCGATCGCGGACGCGGACGTGGTCCTGCTCGACGACGCCGGCCAGCCGACGGCCACGGCGGTCAAGTCCGGCGCGGACGGCAAGGTCACCATCCAGATCCCGAAGGGCAAGCCCGCCGGCTTCAAGGTCAGCAAGGCCGGCAACAAGAACACGTACCAGTTCGGCCTCACCCCCTCGGCCGATGGCGAGACCCTCTGGATCGTGACCGAGACCCTGTACAACCTCGCCCCGGCCATGGCCGGCCTCGTGCTCCACAAGGACGCGGGCGGCAAGTTCGACAAGGGCATCGTGGCCGGCTCGATCTACTGGGTGAACCCTGCGGACAGCAAGGAGCAGCACGTGGGCTGCGCCAAGGTCTCGACCGACATGGGCGGCGACGCGCGCTACTTCGACCCGACCACCGGCTTCCCGGCCACGCTGGCGAAGGCCCCGACCACCAGCAAGAACCTCGGCTACTTCCTGGTCGCCAACATCGACCCGGGCAAGACCAAGGTCACCGCGAAGCTCGACCCCGCCGGGACCGAGATCGGGTCGGTGGACATCTACTCGTACGCCGACGCGATCTGCATCAACAACATCTACGCGACCGGCGCGGCGAACCCGACGCCCGCGGACTGCCCCAGGTAGTGAGTTCGTGACGACGCGGCCCGGCCGGGCGTCCCGCGGGGCGCCCGGCCGGCGTCCGCGCTCAGGAGGGGGAGATGAGGTTCCGACTGCTTGCCGGATCCGCTCGCATCCTCGCCGCCGCGGTCGTCCTCCTGGTCGGCTCGACGGCGTTCGCGCAGGTCCCGGCCGGCGCGAGCGACGCCCCGGTGCCCTCGCCCGGAGCCGTGGTCCCGGCCGAACCCGCCGAGCCCGAGCCCCGGCCCGAGCCCGAGCCCGCGGACGATCCCGAGCCCGAGGCCGACGAGGCGGAGGACGATGGCGGCTTCGGCTTCGGGGGCGAGGAAGGCCCGACCTTCAAGGTCAACGGGTACATCCAGAGCCAGTTCGGCATCTTCGTTTCGCCCGACAAGGAGGAGACGGTGCCCGCGGGCGACGCGAGCTACGTGTCGCACCACGGCGGCAAGCTCGGCCAGGTGTCGATCTTCCGCAACACGCTCCAGCTCGAGGCGGACTGGCAGCCGGCGCCCCCGATCTCGGTGCACGCGATCTTCCGCGGGGTCCGCTCGCTCAAGCTCAAGGCCGACAAGGACGCGCAGCCGCCGAACCCGAAGAAGCTGGTCCGCCGCATGGACCGGTCGGGCCTCGAGATCGAGGAGTGGGTCGCCCTCGGCCCGGACGAGCTGCGCGAGCAGGTGCGGAACAAGTACTACGACGAGACCGACCTCCGCGAGCTGTACGTGGACCTCGACGCCGCGGAGTGGCTCAACTTCCGCGTGGGCAAGCAGCAGGTGAGCTGGGGGGAGACCGGCCAGTTCCGGCTGCTGGACGTGGTCAACCCGATCAACTCGACGTGGCACTTCGGGTCGCTCGAGAGCTTCGAGGACCAGCGCATCCCGCTGTGGATGCTGAACACCACGATCGACATCCCGCCCCTCCAGGGAAACCTCCAGATCGTCTGGATCCCGATGCTGAACGACCCCGAGGACCACGTGACGGTCCCGCTGACGTTCGTCGGCGCATGGGGCCTCCCGCCGCCGGTCGCCGTCGGGGGCGACCCGGTCAAGCTGCAGAAGTACCGCCGCAAGGTCTTCCTCTACCCGGGCAACGACATCGAGAACAGCCGCGCCGGGTTCCGGTGGAAGGGCGAGCTCGGGAACTTCACGTACTCGCTGGTGTATTTCTACACGCACGTCATCAGCCCGCCGATCCCGTTCGCCATCCGGACGCCGTTCGGGAGCAACGCGGATATCGAGATATACTCGGAGTTCCCGCGGCAGCACATCGCCGGCCTCGCGCTCGAGACGACCCTGCCGAACCCGGTCACGATGAACGTGAAGTTCGAGGCCGCGTTCGAGCCCGACCGCACGTACCCCGTCAACGGCGAGAACGACGACAGGAAGCGGTCGCCGGGGGGCAAGGACTTCGACGGCAGCGGGAACGTGGTCCCGAAGCACCTGGTCTACAGGGGCATCGAGCTGTACGAGCAGGACCAGCTGACCCTCATCGACAACCCGAAGAAGAAGGTCCTGAGCTACGCGCTGACGCTCCAGCGGCCGACCGCGATCCGGTGGCTGAACCCGGAGATGACGACGATGTTCGTCTTCCAGTTCATGCACACGTGGATCACGGACTTCGACCTCGCCGACACGATCGTCGAGATCCCGGGCTACGACACGACCGCGGTCCGCGAGCACTCGTTCCGGCTGATCGGATCGATCTTCACCTCGTACCTCCACGGGATGCTGACGCCCAGGCTGCTGGCCGTATTCGCGCTCGGCAAGACCCCGGGGCGGGGCGACGAGAAGGTCTACCAGGGCGGGTTCGTGAGCGCATCGCTCGGCATGACGCTCGGGAACAACTGGCGCGCCGTGCTGGCCGTGAACCAGTTCTTCGGGCCCGATCCGTACGACGGCGTCGGCCTGTTCCGGGATCGCGACGAGGTGAACTTGCTGGTACGATACCAGTTCTGAGAATGGAGGTCCGGGAGATGAGACTGAGACTGGCGATTGTCACGGTCCTGATCGCGGCGTTCGCGTCCACAGCGTGGGCGAAGCTGCCCCCGGGCGACACGATCACCAAGGAGAACTGGACCCAGAAGGTCGCGTTCGCTCCCGAGTCGGTCCCGGGGTGGAAGACCGGGGAGACGCTGGACGGGACCTCGTGGAAGCGGTTCGAGAAGTGGATCCCGGCGTCGATCGGCGGCCTGATGGAGAAGCACGGGCTGAAGATATGGACCCGCGGCTACAAGGCGATCCACCCCTCGGTCGGCTACATCGAGGCGACGAACAAGTACCACCGCGACGTCGAGCTGATCGACGTCGGGAACAACCCCCGCAAGAAGGGGATCAAGAACTACACCGCCGGCCTGCCGTTCCCGCAGCCCCAGAACGGGCTCGAGGTCGCCTGGGACTACCAGTACGGGTATCAGGGCGACGACGGCGGCTTCCACTACGGCGTCTACTGGATCAGCGGCAAGAGCGGCGTGGAGCGGTCCGAGGAGTGGCGCTGGCTGTACATCATCCGCGCCATGCACCGCACCGACCTCGACCCGAAGCCGCACATCCCCGACCTCGCAAGGAAGGACATCCAGTACACGTCGATGACGTGGGCGATCGAGCCGTACGACAAGGCCGGGTTCGGCGCGCTCTACAGCCGCTACGAGGAGCCGAAGGACCAGGAGGGGTGGATCTACATCCCGACCATGCGCCGCACCATGAAGGCGACGTTCGGCACGCGCGGCGACGCCTGGAACTCGACGGACATGCTGTACGAGGACGTGCGCGGGTTCATGGGCTACCCGGAGTGGATGAACTGGAAGCTGCTCGGCAGGAAGACCGTCATCGCCCCGATGCACGCCGGCGTGCCGCAGGGCAAGGCCGCGCTGAAGGAGGTCTTCGACTTCGACAACCCGCCGCACTGGAACCCGAAGCTGAAGTGGGAGCCGCGGCCGGTGTACGTGGTCGAGGCGACGGCGAAGTTCCCGGACTACCCGTACGCGAAGATGGTGTTCTACTTCGACGCCGAGTCGTTCGCCATCCCGATCAAGGAGATGTACGACAAGAAGGGCAAGCTCTGGAAGGTCCAGATCAACGCCTACAACGACTCCTCGGACATGGACAAGCACCCGCCCGCGATCGGGACGTCGCTGATGATCGACCTCCAGGCGAACCACGCGACGGCGTTCCCGTCCTACAACTTCAAGAGCAACATGAACCTCGATCCCGGCAAGTTCACCCTGTCGAACCTCCAGAAGATGGGAAAGTAGCCCCCTGGCGGGCACGGACACGGGCACGGACACGGGCACGAAGGGACAGGTGGCACGATGAAGCGCACCGTTTCACTGGCTTGCGGCCTCCTGGCGATGGCCGTCGCCGCGCCCGTCGCGGCCGAGCTGCCGGCCGGCGTGGTCAAGAGCGACAACTTCTACGACGCGGCCGTGGTCGGCCGGCACGTGTGGGTGGTCGGGTTTCCCGGCCTGATCCTGCACTCGCCCGACGCGGGGGCGACGTGGGAGTCGCAGGGTCCGGGGGGGCGCGAGGCCCTGTTCGCGGCGGACTTCACCGACGAGCGGACCGGCTTCGTGTCGGGACGCGGCGGGCTGGTGCTCGCGACGGCCGACGGCGGCAGGACCTGGGAGCGGCGGACGACCGGGACGACCGAGCCGCTGCTCGCGATCGACTTCGGCGACGCCTCGACGGGCGTCGCGGTCGGGAATTTCGCCGCGGCGGTGCGCTCCACCGACGGCGGGAAGACGTGGGCGCCCGTCCGGGTCGCGCCCGAGGGCGAGGACCCCTCGCTGAACGGCGTCGCGTTCCTGCCGGACGGGAAGGGGGCGGTCGCGGTCGGCGAGTTCGGACGCGCCTTCGTGTCCGAGGACGCGGGCGCGACGTGGACGGCCGTGGACACAGGCGAGTCCGACAGCCTGTTCGGCGTCACGGCGACGCCGGCCGGCGCGGTGATCGCGGTGGGGGCGGGCGGCGTCATCACGGTCAGCGCGGACCGCGGCAGGACCTTCGTCCGCGCGCCGTCGGGCACCGGGCGGCACCTCTTCCGGGTGAGCGCGGCCGGCGACAGGGTGCTGGCGGTCGGTGACGCCGGGCTGCTGCTGGTCGCGGCCGATCCCGCGGGCTCGTGGACGGCGACGCGGCTGCCCACGCACCTGTGGATGGGCGCGGTGCGGCTCGGGGCGACGGGCGGCGCGGGCATCGCGGTCGGCGCGCGGGCCCTCCTCCTGCGGACCGCCGATTCCGGCAGGACCTGGACGCCGTGGGGGGGTGACAAGTGAGCTTCAGCGAGCGGCTCGCGCGGTTCGTGATGCGGCACCGGGTCGGCTTCGGGGTGCTGATCCTGGCGGTCACGGCGTTCTTCGCGACCCAGATCCCGAAGGTCCGCGTCGTCAGCATCCTCACCGATCTCTTCCCCGAGAACCACGACTTCGTCGAGGCCTACGTCGAGTACCAGGACGTCTTCGGCGGCGCCAACGCGGTCATCATCGACATCGAGGTCAAGGAAGGGGACATATTCAACCCCGGCACGCTGGGGAAGATCCGGTCGATCACGAAGGAGCTGGAGCTCCTCCCCGGGATCAACAACTACCAGGTCCTGTCGCTCGCCCAGCGCAAGGTCAAGAACATCACGGTCGACGCGAGCGCCGGGTTCCAGGCGCAGCCCCTGATGTGGCCGGACATCCCGCAGACGCCCGAGGAGATCGAGCGCCTGCGCGACCTCGTTCACTCCGGGCGGGCGCACGGCAGCCTGGTCTCGCGCGACGACAAGGCCGCGTTGATCCTCGCCGGGTTCTTCGAGGAGGACCTCGACCCCGCGCAGGTCTACGACCGGCTTGACGCGCTCGCCCGGGAGATCGAGGACGACAACACCCGCGTCCACGTCATCGGGCGGCCGGTGATGCTAGGGTTCATCCAGAAGAACGCGCCGCAGCTCAAGTGGCTCTTCCTCGCGACCGTGCTCGCGATGATCCTCG
>VGRB01000244.1 GCA_016875475.1 Deltaproteobacteria bacterium | reverse complement strand
CTCGATAAGTGACAGGAATCCGGGGGTCCCCGCATCCCCCTTGCGTCCGCAGGCCGCAAGGGGGGCCCAGAAGGCCGGTGCCCGAGACGCCCCGCGCAGCCGGCGATCGATATTCTCGCTGACCCTGCAAGGCCCGGGTGCGACAGCCCGAATGCGAGGCGGGGCGCGCGCCAGGCGACCACGGGGGGGAGGAGGACCGGCGGGTCGCGGGGGTCCACGGCGCCGAGCGGCCGAACGTGCGGGTGCACGACGGGGCCCGCCACGGTGCGCGCGATGGAGGCCGTCGCGAGGCGCGAGAGAGGGGTCGGCACGAGCGTCACGGCTCGCAGTTCGGCCGGCGCGGGGACCCGAAGTTGTGGCCGTTGTCCGGGGCCGTCCCCTTCCAGGCGCCGGGCGGGCGGCAGGACGTCGAGGCGGTGTGCCAGTTGGCCGGCAGGCTCCCGTCGCCGGGCACGTCGTTCCGCTCCATGGACCGGTCGTTGCCGGTCCCGTTGTTCGCCCCGTTCTCGCCGAGGTGGACGAGGTCGTCGCCGCGGACCACGGCCGTGTCGAGCACGACCCCGTTCGCCTTGAGCTGGAACGTGCGCGACGGGTAGCTCGGGTTCGGGCTGGCGAGCGCCATGTCCGGGGCCACGATGTCCGCCGGCGACCCGAGCGCCGTGTCGGCCGGCGCGCCCTGTCGCGCGATCAGCAGCAGCCCGCCCGCGTCCAGCACGTCGCTCGTGATCGTGTGCCCCGCGCCGGCCGCGCCGATCACGACGTCGCCGGGGGGGGAGCCCGTCTTCGCGCCCACGAGCACCCACCCGGTGACCCTGAAGGGCTTCGTGGTGAAGTTCCGCAGCTCCAGCCACTTGTCGGTCGGCCCCTTGGACAGGTCGTTGCTCCCCATCCACATGATCTCGTTCAGGATCGCGTCGCCCGGCCCCGGCCTGCCCCACACCGTGATCTTCGCCGCCTGGTCGGGGGTGCAGCCGTCGTCGCTCCCGTTCTGGTCCGCATACAGCCAGTTCACCCCGCCGTCCACGGAGAAGCGGAAGTACGCGTCGAAGCGTCCGGCGGGCGCGGGGTCGATCTGGACCGCGTACTCGAAGCTGTTCGGCTTGTCCGGGGGCACCACGTTGAACGCCGCCTCCCAGCACGTCCACCACGCGCTCGCCCACGGGAGGGTCCCGGCGGGGCCGATGCACGCCTGCGCGCGGATCGAGGCGGGGTTGCCCCCCGGAGTGACCCCGGGCTGGTAGACCTGCCCGAACAGCTTCTCGGTCCGGCCGCCCTCGTCGGCCGTCGCCGACTTCGGCCACTGCCAGTTCCCCCAGCTGATGCCGGACTCGCGTCCCTCGACCGCGAACCCGCCCGCCTTCCCGACCGACACGTGCGCCTTCTCGACGACCACGTCCACCCGGCCGACCGGCATGGCGGGCATCTCGACGAGAATCCTGCCCGGGGTCACCGAAAGGACGGCGGCCTCGAAGGTCCCGAACCGGACCGACTTCACGGCCGCCGCGCTCCCGAACCCGGCGCCCGTGATCGTGATGGCGTCGGTCACGCCGACGGGGAGGTGGTCCGGGGAGATCGACGTGATCGCCAGCGCGCAGTCCGGGTCGTCGCCGTCCACGAGGCCGTCGCAATCGCCGTCCACGCCGTCCGAGCACGTCGCGTCGCCGGCAGGCCCGTCGCGCGCGCCGTCCTTCCAGACGTTCACGCAGTCGTCGAGCGCCGCGTTGCACGAGTCCGACGTACACCCGATCCCGTCGTCGCAAGCGGGCGCAGTCCCGGCCACGCACGCGCCGGTGCCGGGGTCGCACGTCTCCAGGCCGTTGCACTTCTTCCCGTCGGAGCACGCCGTGGGCTCGTACCGGCACAGGCCGGTCTCCGGGTCGCACGAGTCCGTGGTGCACAGGTCCTGGTCGCGGCAGACCTTCGGGGCGTTGTCGCACTCGCCGGTCAGCGGCGCGCAGAGGTCCGTGGTGCAGGGATCGCCGTCGCCGCAGTCCTTCGGCTCCTGCCGCATGGTCCCCGTGACCGGGTCGCACGTGTAGGTCTTGCAGGGGTCCGTGCAGTCGGCGCAGGAGATCTCCGCAT
Source organism: Deltaproteobacteria bacterium (assembly GCA_016875475.1). Classification (GTDB taxonomy): domain Bacteria; phylum Myxococcota_A; class UBA9042; order DTJE01; family DTJE01; genus VGRB01. The sequence continues at coordinate 6,271 of VGRB01000244.1, read as the reverse complement.
GGGAGCACGTCCCGTCGACGGGGTCGCACGCGTCCACCGTGCAGGCGTCCCCGTCGCCGCAATCGACCGGCAGGTTGGTGCAGGTCTGCGCGACGTCGTCCAGGACATCCACCGTGCACGGGTCGTGGTCCTCGCAGCTCACGAGCACGCGCTCGCACTCGCCGCTGACGAGGTTGCAGAAGTCGTAGGTGTTCGGGTCGCCGTCCTCGCAGTTCTTCTTCACGTTCGAGCACCCGTCCGCGGCGGTGCACGAGTCGGGGGTGCAGGGGTTGTCGTCGTCGCACGAGACCGGCACGTTCGACCAGATCCCGGTCTTCGGGTCGCACCGCTCGTCGGTGCAGGCGTTCCCGTCGTCGCAGTGGCAGGGCGGGACCTCGTGGCGGCACGTGCCCGAGGCGTCGCACGAGTCCACCGTGCAGAAGTCCGCGTCGTCACAATCCTTCTGCGGGAAGGAGCACCCGAGGCCGCCGGGCCCGGGAACGTCGTCCGTGCACGGGTCGCCGTCGTCGCAGACGTGCGAGCATTCCCCCGACGCCGGGTCGCACGAGTCGATCGTCTCGGAGTCCCCGTCGTCGCAGGTGTTGCGCGCGTGCACGCATCCGGGGCCGCCGTCCGCCGCGACGCAGGAGTCCACGGTGCAGGCGTCGTCGTCCGCGCAGTCGTAGGCTTCGTGGAAACACTCGCCGGTGGTCGGCTCGCAGCCGTCCAGGGTGCACGGGTCCTCGTCGCGGCAGGCCGGGGGCTCGCCGTGCGCGCACTGCCCGGTCGCCGGGTCGCACGAGTCCGCCGTGCAGGCGTCGCCGTCGTCGCAGTCCTTCGGCGCGCCGGACACGCACGCGCCTCCGCCGCACGCGTCGTCGACCGTGCAGTCGTCCCCGTCGTCGCAGGGGTCGTCGTTCGGCTCGTGCAGGCAGCCGTCCGGCGTGCACGAATCGTCCGTGCAGGGCTCGCCGTCGTCGCACGCATCGGCGCGTCCCCCCACGCACGTTCCGCCCGCGCACACGTCGTCCTTCGTGCAGGGGTCGGCGTCGTCGCACGGGCCGCCGTTGACGTTCGAGTGCGCGCACCCCTGGTGCGGCACGCAGGAATCGCCGGTGCACGGGTTCGCGTCGTCGCACGGGTCGGTCAGGCCCGGGATGCACGCCCCGCCCGAGCACGCGTCGCCGAGCGTGCAGGGGTCGCCGTCCTCGCACGGCAGCACGTTCGCGATGAAGCGGCACCCCTTCCCGAACACGCACGCGTCGTCGGTGCACGGGTTCCCGTCGGAGCACGTGACCGCGGTGCCCACGCACGCGCCGGCCTTGCACGTGGTCTCGACGGTACAGGGGTTCGCGTCGTCGCAGGGCTCCCCTTCCAGGATCGGGGTATCGACGCACCCCCCGGTCGCCGGGTCGCACGCGCGCGCGACGCACGGCAGCCCGGCGGCGTCCTCGCACTTCACGACCGTTTCCGGGTCCGTCACGCACTCGTACGGGAACTCGCCCTTCTCGCACCGAAGGACGCCGTTGCACAGGTCGGCGTCGTCCTGGTCCTCGCAGTCCCGGTCGTCCTCGCACGGGCAGACGTTCTGGCCGCCGTCGCAGACGCCCTCGATGCAACGGTCGTTCAGCGTGCACGGGTTCCCGTCCATGCAGGGCGAGTAGTCCTCCGCGGTCCCCTTGCGGCACTTGCAGTCGGCCGGGTCGCAGAACCCCGCCTCGCACTCGCCGAGGTCCAGCACATCGTCGCAGTCCTCGTCCTTCTGGCACTGGCAGGACGGCACCTCGCCGCCCCCGTCGGCGGCCGGCACGTCCCCGGCCGCGTCGCCGTCCGGTGAATCCCCCGTCGTGTCGGCCGGCTCCCCGTCCGTCGCGGCGTCGTCCCCCCCCGGCTCGCCCGCCGGATCCTGGCCCGCGCCTTCGGCGTCGCCTCCTTCGTCCGCGAACGCCTCCACCGGCTCGTCGGCCGGCACGTCCGGCGGCACCGTCGAGGCGTCGTCCGTCCCGCCCCCGCCGCCGGTCCCGGCGCACGCCGCGCAGAGCGCCAGCACCGCCGCCGCCGCCCGTCCACCCCATCGAGTCCCGAGCATCCTCCGCATGCACCCTCGCCGTTCCCCTGAACGGGGCCTGCCCCCGATGCACGACATGGTACGCCAACGCCGGGGGTGGTTCAACGAATGGAACGATCGGAACGAGCCATCGTCACCTCCTCCAGCAGCGCCGCCAGGGCGACCGGGTCGATCCGGCGGCGAAACCTCAGCACGGGCCCTTCCGGCAGCGGGCCCGCCCGGTCGCACAGGTCCTCGTCGATGCAGAGGACCCACCGCGCGTCCGGCGGGAGCGAGGCGGCGACGGAGACCTTGTCCGCCAGGTACTCCGGGGTCCAGAAGCCGACCACCTCGACCGGGACGCGCACCCCGGCCGCGGGGTCCTCGACCGTGAAGTCCGGACAGAGGACCCTCCCGCCGACCTGCACCGGGTCGGCCTCGCGGAGCACGTGCCAGCGCGGGGCGACTCGCGCCAGCCCGCGGAACAGGGCCTCCTCGACCGCGCTGTCGAACCGTCGCGGCTCCGCGTGCGTCGAGCCGATCGGGTCGTGGTGCGACGCGGCGTACCTCGCGCGGCGCCCGCGAACGACGACGTCGGCGACGAGTCTCCAGCCCGGTGCCCGGGTCAGCGCCGGGAGCCACGACGCGAGCGCGAGGCCGTACTTGGTCGTGACGCGGAAGAGCGAGAGAGGCCCCTCGACCCGCACGATCACGCCTCCGCCGGCTCGGTCGGGCTCGACGACGGACACGAGCCTGGCCAGCCGCGCGTACCGCAGGACCGCCTTGAACCCGCTCGACACGGCGACCCGCACCCGCTGTGCGCGCAGGAGGAGGCCCTGCGCCAGCGCGAGGTTGTATCGTTCGATCAGATCGGGCGTGGACGGCTGCGACGGCTCCGCCACGAGACGCCTCGCCGCCGGGAGGTCGGCGAAGAGCGCGCGCTCCGCATCCGTCCCGCCGATCCCGAGCGACGCGGCAGCCCGCGCCATCACGTCGCGACGCTCCGCGGCCGGCCCCGCCCTGCCCGCCTCCACGAACACGACCTCGCGCAGGCGCCTCGGATCGACCGCGGCCGCGGTCTCGTAGCCGTACCACCCGCCGAGCAGGAACGCACTGAGCGCCCGCCGCGCGAGGCCCCCGCCGACCGCGAGGGCCATCGCGAGCCGGTCCTCCACCTCGGCCCGCGGCAGCCCGACCGCGGCCTCGACCGCGTCGCGGAGCGCTTCGATCCACGCCCGGTCCCGGTCGGTCAGGTAGCGCGCCACGATCTGGCCGTCGCGGACCGCCACGTCCAGGAGCTTCTCCGGCAGGAACCGCATCGCACCTCCTTGCAGGCTGCCGGCCCATCGGCCTACTCCTCCGGGAACAGCACGCCGCGCATTCGCCGGGCCGGCTCGCGGTCCTCGAACGTCCGCCGCGCGAACAACTCGTACAGGCGCGCGGTCTTGCCCGGGAGCGGCCTGAGCAGCCGCCCGATTCGCTGCGCGTGCTCCCGCTTGCCCATGCTGCCCCCCGTCACCACGCCGACGCCCGCCTCGGGGACGTCGATCCCCTCGTTCAGGATCCGCGCGGAGACCAGCGCGCGGACGGCGCCGTCCCGGAACAGCTCGAGCAGCCGCTCCCGCTCGGACCGCGAGACGTGGCAGGTCAGTGCGGGGACGAGCAGCTCGCGGGACACCGCGTACGCCGCCGCGTTGTCCGCGGTGAAGGCGATGACGCGCTCGTCCCGGTGCTCCCGCAGGAGGTCCCGGAGCAGCCGGAGCTTCGCCGCGGCCGTACTCACCACCCGGCCGGCTGCCCGGCGCCCGGCCACCAGGGCGCGGCCGGCCTCCGACGCGCACGCGGCCCTGATGAACTCGCGGAACGTCCCTCCCGGCGTGGTCCGGGCAAAGGCGCGGAGCGCGGCGACGAACGGACCGTACGCGGACTCGTACGCCGCTCGCTCGGCGGGGTCCAGCTCGACGCCGCGCACCACCCGCCGAAGCGGGGCCAGGTGGCTGCCGGAGAGGTCCCTCACCCACATCCGGAAGACCACGGGTCCGATCAGCTCGGCGAGCCTGGCCGACCGCTCGTCGTCCCCGGGCGGCGTGCCCGTCAGTCCGAGCCTCCACGCCGCCGCGCACGTCTCCAGCGCCTCTCCGCGCCCGCTCGCGAAGTGGTGCGCCTCGTCCACCACCACGAGGCCGAACCGGTCCCCGAACGAGTCCATGTGCAGCCAGGCGCTGTCGAACGTGCAGACGGTCACCGGCTCCACGCGCCGTTCCCCGTCCCCGATCACGCCCGGCTCGAACGGCAGCGCCTCGCGCAGGCGCGCGACCCACTGCGCCAGCAGCACCCGCGTCGGCACGAGCACGATCGCGGCACGGCCCCCGCGCACGATCGCCGCGATCGCGACCACGGTCTTGCCGGCGCCGGTCGGGAGCGCGATCACCCCCCGCCGGCCCGCGACCTCCCAGGCGCCGAGCGCCTCCTCCTGGTACGGCCTGAGCGGAGGGCCCGCGGCCTGCGGGATCGCGGCCGGCCCGGGCACGCGGTCCTCGAACTCGAACCCCGAGGCCCGGAGCGCACCCGACACCTGCGGGTACAGGCACGCAGGCGCGCGCCACGCCGCCACGCGAGGATCCCACAGCAGCCCGGGCACCGGCGGAGGCGCGCCCCCCCGCACCAGCACGGTCCCCCGGTCGAACACGACCTCCGGCACGCACTCCTCCTGGAACGGCCCTGCATTGCTGGTATCGGGGCGAAGCGGGATTCGTTACGCGGGAGGTCCGCAAACCGTCACGTGCGCGGAGGGCGGAAGCCGCCAATCCGCGCGAGACCATTCACGATCCCGGCGATCGCGGCGGCCTCGCGCCCCCGTCGCACGCGCAGGCCGTAGACGCGCGCGAGCATCCTGAGCGTGCCGGCGGTTCCGGGCGGCAGGTCGCGGGCGGCGCGACGGATGACCTCCGCCAGGGACACGCTCCCGGGCACCGCGGCCGGCGCGGCGTTTCGCGTCAGCACGGCCACCGGGCGGTCGAAGTCCCAGCGACCCGAGGCGGCCGCGACCTGGGCGTCCGCGGGCGTCCACCGGGCCTGCCGGGCCGGGGCGAACGACGGCACGACGGAATACCCCTCATAGACGCGGCAGCCCGTCTCCTCGTGGGTGCTGCGCCAGAGCTTCCGCAGCGTCGGCTCGTCCCAGACCGACACGGGCTTGCCCGAGATGCTGTCGAACACGACGTAGCGCCCGCCGCGAGCCCCGGTCACCGCGACCCAGTGGCCCATGTCATGGACCAGGAGCAGGCAGGGGCGCCCGCGCCTCAGGCTCCGCAGCAGCTCGGCGCGCGCCGATGCGAAGACCGGTCGCTCGAAGACCTCCAGGCGGCAGCGGCAACGGCGGGCCGCGAGCGCGAGTCCCTCGGGCCCGGTGCCGTCCTTCCGCGTGGTGCCCGCGACCGCGGCGAGGTCGTCCACGTCGTGGAACCGGCCGAACGCGGCGACCGCGTGCCGCAGCGCGAACGGGCCGCAGATGTGGTCCTCCGGCTTCCACTGGGACGCGTCGTCGATCAGCCGGCTGCGGGCGGACATCGGGACCGCACCTCCCGACCCCTATGGTACCGGCACGCGGCGCAGGTGCAAGCTTCGCGCGCGAAGGGCGGCGCCGAACACGGTCCCGCCGGCGACCGGGATGCCGAAGCAGGCTTCGCGCGCGAAGGGCGGAGCCTCTACGGCACGGCGTGCGTCGGCGACGCGAGCTTCAGCCGCGAGCGGAGCGAGTCGGCTGCAAGCGAGCCGAGTGGTCGAGTAGCCCGGGGGGGTTGCCCCCCCGGGCTCTCGCAGAACCGGACTTGTGGGTCCCACATCCGGCTCTTCGGGAAGCCGGGGTCGGGGCCTTCGCCCTTGTTCCGGCGCCGGTGTTGCCACCCGGGCTCATCCAAGCGCCAACGCAAGTTGGACCGGGACGACGACGTTCTCGGGGTTCAACGCCGATTTCCGCGGCGGCTCAACGGTCACGACGAACCAACAAGTCCCCCCCCGGCAATCCTGACCTACTTGAAGACGAGCTTGAGGCGAGCGCTGGGGATCCCCGGGATCTGATCGGGGAGCAGGTGCCAGGGCACGGCGCGCAGGATCGGGTTGTGGGCGTGACGGGGGAAGGTGACGCGGACCTCGTTCTTGTGCACGGAGATGGCGGCCTTGCCGCGGACGAGGTGTCGGAAGAGCTTCGGGGCGTCGCAGTCCTCGAATCCGCGGAGCTCTTTT